>JAICHC010000047.1 GCA_025922795.1 Candidatus Binatia bacterium
CACGTTTGCGTTGGCAATTCTAAAGACAAATTCTAGACACTGGATATCTATTCGGCTTAGGAGTCGAGAATTCGGCGGTACCTGTCCCAGAATTAAGACTGCCGGACCTAAACACACAGTTGCGCACGGACGGAGATGACATCTCAACTCGGTTCGTACCAGAAAACGCCGGTGAGAGACTCGCTACTCATTGCGCCGGGCTAGTTTGACGGGTGTTGGTCGAAATATTGCGGGATTAAGAGGAATCGATCGAAATTTAAGCGGCAGCGCTGCTTAATTAGTCGCGTGTCAGTTTATGTATTGCACAGCTAACCTTCGCGGGAGTAGAGTCAGAAAATCATAGTCGGCGAGTCGATTAGGAGGATTCAACCATGGCTGAAAGTATGTCGCTGAACGAGCGTGCGGATGCTCTCGAGCTGAAGATGAGCGACGAGCTCGACGTGCTGATTTCGAAATCAGCGCTGTTCAATATGGCCGACGGCAAGCTCGGGACGGTCAACATGCGTCCCGAACCCGCTGCTGTATACAGAAAGTACCAGCTGATGGACGACGATCCTCGGCTACCGAGGATGCCGGCGAAGCCAACCCTCCTCGACTATTTTACGTACCGCGCCAGTGGCATCAACCATCTGCTCCAAAGCGCCACCCATGCGTTGAAGGCGTCGATGCCCGAGAAAACGATTCTCGCCTGTCTCCTGCACGATATCGCCAATGCGATCTTCATCAAAAGCGATCACGGCTACTGGGGCGCACAGTTGATCGAGCCCTACGTCGACGAGGAGGTGACCTGGGCAGTGCGCGCGCACCAGGCGCTGCGTTTCTTCCCCGATGAGTCGGTCGGCTACTCGTATCCGGAAATGTACGTCAAGCATTTCGGGCCGGATTACGAGCCCGACGATTACATCAAAGAAGCGTACAAGCGCGCCCGCAATCACAAGTGGTACATGAGCGCGCGCATGATCACAGTCCACGACATTTATTCCTTCGACCCGAACGCCGTGGTGAGCTGGGATCCTTTCGTGGACATCGTGGGGCGGAACTTCAAGCAGCCGGAGGAAGGCTTGGGTTTCGACAGTAGCCCGATCGCGCATATGTGGCGTACGATCCGGCGTCCGACAAAGTATCTTTAGAGGCTGACGCGGCGATACGCGAGACTTTCTTAAATCTGTCCCGCCCAGTCGGAGCTTGCGACTGCGCGCCAGCGGCTGCGAATACTTTCAAGGAGCCCGTCCGGCAAGGCTCCGGCCTCTAAGGCCCCGGCATTCTGGGAAAACCTGCCGGGCTTGGTGGTGCCGACAATAGCGGTATGAACTCCCGGGACGGTGAGCACGAAGCGCAGCGCGGTGGCCGCCGACTGGTCGAGCTCGCCGCGCAAGAAATCGTATTTGAGCTTCTGCAGTCGCTCCCAATACGGATAGCCATAACCGTTCCGTGGTGGCCGAGTGCCGTTCTCCCAGGCAACGTTTGCCAGCGGCCGCTTGGCAATCACGCCCATGTTTCGTTGCCGCGCCGCAGGCAAGGTTAAATCGAGTGCCTGCTGGTCAGCGATATTGATCGATGTCTGCAACGTGTCGAACTCGCCGCAGCTCACGGCGTAGAGCGCTGCTTGCCCGTCACCGCTGTAGCCGATGTAGCGCGTATGGCCGCGCTCGCGCGCCTGCTTCAGAAATTCGAGGACGTCGCCTTTACGCAGCTCGGCTTCCGAGCAGCTGTGGAGCTGCAGCAGATCGACGTGATCGGTCTTCAGCCGTTTGAGGCTTCTTTCGGTAGATTTCCAGAGCGACGCCGGGCGCCAGTCCGGATAACTCCATCCCCGTTCGTGCCCGCACTTGGTAAAGAGATAATAGTCCGCGCGCCGCGCGCCGATCGCTTTCCCGATCAGCTCTTCGCTGGTGACGTAACACTCGGCGGTGTCGACGACGTTGAGCCCGGCATCAAGCGCGCCGTTCAACAATTTGCTGACAGAAGAGAGCGACGCTCGTTCATAGCCGATCTCGGACCCGCCAAAGCCGAGCACGCTGACGTTCATATCGGTCTTACCAAGCCGGCGTTTTTCCATGTCGTTCTCTAGTTAAACTCTCCCGTAATGCTAGCAAAACTCATGTATATCGAAGCATGAAATTGCGCAATTACATCGACTCTGCTGAATCCAGCGCCGCTTTTGGCCGCTCGCAGCTTTGGCTCTGCCCGTGAGATTGCTCCCGGAAGCTCGATGCCCGGCGTCTTGGCACCCGCTACGATCCTTGCCTGGAGCTTTCTCTTGGCCGCCTCGGCTGGGTTCCGTCAAACACAGGCTGACTCTTTGGTTCTTGACCGGTCCGCGCTATAGACGCCGCTGTTTTCGTTGGCTATATTTCGCCTATGGCTGCACATGATCACGATCACAGCGGGGGCTCCAATCTCTCCGAGATGGAGCTGCGGGTGCGCGCGCTCGAAACGATCCTTGCCGAGAAGGGGTATATCGAAAGCGCCGCGCTCGATCGCATCGTCGAGCTTTATGAAACCAAGATCGGCCCGCACATTGGCGCGCAGGTGATCGCCAAAGCATGGAGCGATCCCGGATTTCGCCAGGCGCTGCTCGACGACGCCAGCCAAGCGGTTGCTACGCTTGCACCACAAGTGGGAAACGTCGGCGAACATCTGATCGCTGTCGAGAATACGCCGGAGGTGCACAATATGGTTGTCTGCACGTTGTGCTCCTGTTATCCGACGGACGTGCTCGGCCTGCCGCCGACCTGGTACAAGTCGTTTGCCTACCGCTCGCGCGCCGTCAAGGAGCCGCGCGCGGTACTGGCGGATTTCGGCGTCGCACTGCCCGTCGAAACCGAGATACGGGTTTGGGACTCGACCGCCGAGACCCGCTACTTGGTTGTGCCGATGCGACCGGCAGGGACGGAGGGCTGGAGCGAGGTTCAGCTTGCCGCATTGATCACGCGCGACAGCATGATTGGCACCGGTCTACCGAAACAACCAAGTGAGCTGGCCTGATGGACGGCGTCCACGATATGGGCGGTATGGACGGGTTTGGCAAAGTCGAGCCCGAGGCCAACGAGCCGGTATTTCATCACCGATGGGAGGGGCGCGTGCTGGCGATGAGCCGCGCGATCGGCGTCTTCCGCGCCTGGACGATAGATACCAGCCGTTATGCCATCGAGTTGATGGCGCCGTCGATCTATTTGACCCGCTCCTACTACGAGAAATGGTTTCTGCGTAATCAAAACCTGCTCATTGAACGCGGCCTGATCGACGCCGACGAGGTCGCCGCCGGGCGCGCCCTGCGTCCTGCGCGAAATTTAACCCGCGGCCCATTCACGCTCGCCGATGTGGCAAAGGTCACGCGGCGCGGCTCCTATGGACGGCCGGCGCCGGCGCCTGCGCAGTTCAAAGTCGGCGAGCGCGTGCGCACGAAAAACATTCACCCAACGACACACACGCGCCTGCCGCGCTACGCGCGCGGCCACGTCGGCGTGGTCGAGCGCCTGCATGGCGCGCACATCTTTCCCGACTCCGTTACTACCGGTAAAGGCGAAGACCCCCAGTGGCTTTACACGGTGCGCTTCGACGCCCAGGAGCTTTGGGGCGCAGAGGCGGACCCAAAGTTGAAGGTTTCCATCGAGGCGTTTGAGCCCTATCTCGAACATGTCTGAATCATCATCCGTCCATAGGGAAGCTGCCCGTTGACAGCCAAACTGGGCTGCCTAGACTATAGACCCCGTTGCCGAGCAAGATCGAGATAGCGGTGTGCCGCCTAAGATAAGGGAACTCATCGCGCAGCTTGAAATCGCTGGTTTTGTTGACAGAGGCGGCAAAGGCAGCCATCGCAATTATGTCCATGCAAAGGTAGCAAGACCAATAACGATATCCGGCAAACCTGGAGACGATGCGAAACGTTACCAGGCTCGCGCCGTACAGCTTGCAATCGAGGAGTCGAAGAAATGAAGGACAGTGCAAAGTATGCAAAAATTGTGGAATGGTCAGATGAAGATCAATGTTACGTCGGCAGCGCGCCCGGCTTGATCTTGGGCGGCTGCCACGGCGACGATGAAAAAGAAGTATTCAACGAACTCTGTGAGATCGTCGAAGAGGCGATCGCGATTTACCGTAAAGAAGGCCGACCGTTGCCTCCGCCAACCTCCGGACGCGATTTTGCCACAAAAATGCAGAACGTTGCGTGACGATACAGACGTACGTTTCCATCGAAGCATTTGAGCCCTATCTCGAACATGTCTGAATCATCCATCGATCCGGAAATAGTCAGGCGCACCGCGGAAGCAGTTCCAGGCATTCCGCGCGACGAGAACGGCCCGGTCTTTCGCGCACCGTGGGAAGCCCATGCCTTTGCTATGGCATTGGCGCTTTACGAACGAGGCCTTTTCGCCTGGAGCGAGTGGTCCGCGATGCTTGGCGAGGAGATCAAAAAGGCGCAGGCCGCCGGCGATCCGGATACCGGCGAAACCTACTATCACCATTGGCTCGCGACCCTCGAACGCATGGCCGCCGAGAAAGGTGCGACCTCGCCGCAAGCTCTGGCGCAGCATTACCAAGCCTGGGAGCGCGCGACCCACCGAACACCGCACGGGAAACCGATTGAACTAAGGGCGGAAGACTTTGGTCAGTGAGGGTCGGCGCCTAGGGTCAAATTGTTTGGGAAACTCGGGTTAATCTTACACCGCCAAAAGGGAAGCCACATCATCCTGTATCATCCCAATGGCCGTCATCTGTCAGTGCCCGATCATCGAGAACTCGACAGAGGAACGCTCCGCGCCGCGCCCTGATCCGCGGTGCAGGCATTACCGTGGAAGAATTTATGGCTCTGATTTAGACACTCCAGCGCTTCCCGCTTGACTTTCCTCGTATTTCTATCCTGCCGCGAGGGAACTCGAGAATTCGAAACCGCTCATCGACATCAACGTTTTGTGTGTCGAAAGTCAGGCTCGGCTTTGCGGCAGGTATTTGCTACAACACGCAACGAGCTTGACCCGAAGCTCCGCAGAAAGGACCTGACAATGGGTAGACGAATCTCCTGGTTCGGCGTGTTAGTGCGTTTGGTTGCGGCGCTCGCTCTAGTGTTGTTGACTTACAATCCGACCGGGCACTCCTTCTACCATTGGGCGATGCGCGACTTCGCCAACCTTACCGCGCTCAAAGCTTTCTCGGGAGCGCTTCTGTTGGTCGGATGGGTCATATGCATTCGCGCCGCGTTGACATCACTCGGCGCCCTTGGGCTCGTTCTCAGCGCACTCGTGCTCGGCACTCTGGTATGGGTGCTCACCGATTACGGCATTCTCAATCCTGATCGCCCGTCTCTGCTCTCCTGGATTTCACTGATCATCATCGGGATCATACTGGGCATTGGCCTCTCCTGGTCGCTGTTGCGGACCCGCGTAACTGGTCAGGTAGAGGTGGACTGAGATGTCGGGAGTCAGGCAAGCAAACGCGCCCAAGCTCGAACACCTCCAGGGCGTTGGGATGCGAACGGGCCCGGATCTTTAAGTTTCTCTGTTCGCAGTGTGTGTCGAAGACCCTAAGCTCCGGATCTTAGTCAACCCCAACGTGCCGGACGGCCCCCCATTACTGAACCGGACTCGGAACCGGAATGTTGTAAAGCCGGGCGACGTTTTCGCGCAGCAATTTAGCGCGTGTTTGGGCGGGGAGGTCGCCTAGGTCGCGGGCGATAACTTCACGCGAACTCGGCCAGGTCGTGTTCCCGTGCGGAAAGTCATTGGACCACATGCAGTTGTCTTGGCCCCACCACGAGAGGAGATGGCCGCCGACGGCGTCGTTAAAAAAAGTGGTGTAGATCTGGTTATGGAAGTATTCGCTCGGGGGTTTTTTGATCATCAGGCCCTCGCGTTTGGCGCCGTGGCGTTTGAAGTAGTAGTCCCACTGCTCCAGGACGAACGGAATCCAGCCAAGCTCATTCTCGACCAGGACAACTTTCAGCTTCGGAAAACGCTCGAGCACGCCGGAGTAGATCAGGTCGTAAAGGCTATCGACCGATTGGAACAGTTTCATGTTGACGCTATTGTGCTCGGCGGTCATGCCGGTTGGGGTATCTCCGAGGCCGAAGGAGCGGCTTCGGCTGTAGCCGTGCCCGCTCAGGATGTGCAAGTTGACCGGCATGTCGAGATCCTGAGAGGTGGCCCAGAATTTGTCGTAGTGCGACGAAGAAAACGGCAGCTCCGCGGGCGGCACCTGCCAGATCACCGAGCCGCGCATGCCGGCTTTCCGGCAGCGCTCCAGCTCCTTCACGGCGCCGTCGATGTCGTACATGGACAGCATGGCGATGCCGATGAGCCGTTCGGGCGCGGCGCTGCAGTAGTCGATCAGCCAGTCGTTGTAGACCCGGCAGCAGGCGGCCTCCAGCTCGCGATCATCGAGGCTCAAGCACTTCAGTCCATGGGTCGGATAAAGCACTTCGGCGCTGACGCGGTCAGCGGCCATCTCGGAGACGCGCTTGTTCTTGTCCTGAGCGCCGCCGGGAACATCGTTGGGCCTTTGCCCGCCGTAATCGGGAGCGCGATCCTGAAATGCTTTCGGGAGTTGCTTTTTCCAAAGAGCCGCCGGCTCGATGACGTGCGAGTCCGACGAGATCAAAACTTCGTCTATGGCTACGTTGGTCTCTTTTCCGTAGGTGCGTTCAATAATGCCCATGGTTTAGCTCCTTTATTGTGGAAGTTGCGCGAGCGGTCGTCCGCGTTCCTTATTAGATGGACATAACCCAGCCGGAGGGCACGGCGCAAGGGTCGAGATGGCGCGCGTCGGAGCGCGTTTAAATTTGTCACGAGAAAGTGAGATCCTCCCACAGATGAGACGGCCGAGGACGAGGGGGTTCGGAACGTAGGTGCCAAATCAGCGACTTGAGTTTTGTGCGCAGTGCGCGCAACGAGTTGCTCAAAGAAGGAAAGATAAGATAGTTGAAGAGAGCATGAAATAATCATAAACCAGCGTGGAAGAGCGCAGGAAGGAGTGACCATGCCGATCTACGAATATCTCTGTCTCGATTGTAAGAAGCCTTTTTCCTTTCTCGTGGGGGTTGTTGCCGATTCGGGAGAGCCCTGCTGCACCCGCTGCGGCGGAAAGAAACTGCGTAAGCTCATTTCTCGAGTAGCGCGGCTTCGCTCCAAGCAGTCGTCGCTCGAAGACTTCGCCGATCCGGGCAAGCTGGGCGACATGGACGATCCCAAAGCGATGGCCCGCTGGGCGAAAGAGATGGGAAAAACTATGGCGGACGAGACCGGTGAGGAGCTCCCGGAAGATTTCGATGAGATGATGGAAAGCGGGATGGCGGGAGAAGCGGACGAGGAATAAGAGCCGCGCACTTCCGCGGTTTTTTGATCCCCGCGCGCAGCTTGAGCAACGTTCTCGTGCTTGAGCCAGGACACGAGCGTGTGATTAAAAGGGCTGAAATAGCTCGATCGGATTGCCAGACGGATCCTCGATGAGGATTTGCTTGCCGCCGTTGCCGGTGACGATATCGTTGCGAAAGTGCCCTCCTGAAATTTTCAGCTTATTGACCATCGCTTCAATGTCCTCGACTTGGATCTGGATGCGGTTCCAGCCGCCTGGCGCCGGAGACTGACCATCGCCCATCGCTTGTCCGGCGCCGCCGGCGCCCGGTCGGTTGAGCAGCAGCTGCAAATCACCGCGCGACAAGCTGGCGAAACCCGGCGCAGGATGCATTTCCAATTTGAAGTCCAGCATATCGATGTAGAACGGAATGGCGGCGTCGACGTCGTTTACGATGTATCGGACACTGACTTTGCTCATTGTTTTAACCTCCGAACCGAAACTTTAACTCTCCTACTCGCTCTATATGGGTCCGAAACTTAAGCCCAAAAGAGCAGCGGACTGACCTTTTCAAGCAGGCCTCTGAGTGGAAGGGACGCTGTTGACCAACTCGACAGTCTTGACAACGACACGAACATTATTCTCCAGAGATGGAGTATTTGCGGCGGGGTTGCCGTCCTTGATTCGGAGCCGCCCGACCATTACCGGCTCGCAGCTTTCGCGCCGTCGTGCGGCAGACTTTCGGGTCCGCGCTCGACTGCCGCCAGGACGCTGCCGGCGAGCAGGCGTGCAATACAGCTATAGCTCACGTCATTCATATGCAGACCATCCCTAGAGATGATGTCTTCCCATTTGAACCGCCCGCTCGATACCCAGTGCTGCATTACCGCAAACCTCCGGAACACCGCCACCTTCATGTCGTCGGCAACCGTGCGGATGGAGTCCAGAATCATGAGGTGTTTAGGGCGCGCAAGCACGCGCGGCGCGAACTGCGGGTCCATTAATACGACATCCGCACTTGCCGCCCGCAGACGGTCAATACCGCGGCGAATCGTCTCGGTATATCTGTCAACGCTCTCGCTCCTAAATGTGTGATTGCTGCCGGTTTGCCAGATGACGAGCTGAGGGTGGTGAGGCAGTACGTCGCGGTCGAAGCGCGCGAGCATCTGGGACGCGATCTCCCCGCGAACACCCTTGTTGATGACCGTCACCGTGACCTGTGGCCAGCGATGGCGGAGTTCTTCGGCAAGCAAAGCGGGATAGGCGTGCGCCGAATCAGAGGCGCCGATTCCCTCCGTCGAGGATGAACCGATCGCGACGATGACCAGGCGCCCGCCCGAGCGGATCGCTCGGGTCGTGTTGGGGAGCTTCACCGTAAAGCGCGTCATCTGCTGAGGCGCGTTGCAGTCGCGAGGCAGGGCAGAGGTTTGGCCGAACGCTATTGCGAAAAAGAGGAGCGTGGTGGCCAAGGACAGCGCCAATCGAGGAATGCTCATCGTTCAGTTTCTGAGCCGGGGGTAGGTTTCACCGCGGCTTCGCCACGTGTCACAAAATCAGCGAGCGCCTGGCCGATGCAGCCATAGAGTCTGGCAGCAACCTGGCGGCGCTTATCATGATCTTCGGCCCTCAGATCCAGCGAGCCGCTCTCGGCCCAATGGCGCATGATGCCGTAACGTCGGAACAGCGGCACGTCGTTGGTATCCGACAGCTCGCGGAGGGCGATGAGATAGGGCTCGAAGTGGATCACCGCGTCGGTGGCGCGTGAGAACTGCATGTTCATCAACACCACCTCGGCTCCTGCGGCGCGGATTTTGTCGATGCCAGCCTGCACCGTTCCGCGGAACTCGTCGACGTCGATCCCGCGAACCGCTTCCATAGTCCCGGTCTCCCAGATCACGAGCGTCGGCTTCAAGGAAAGGACTTCACGCTCCAGTCGCTCGGTGGCCTGCCTCGCCGTCTGGCGTGCCACGGCAAGGTTGACGACCTTGGTGCGCGCGGACGGAAATCTCTCACTGAGCACCGAGCCGAGGCGCGCTGGCCAGGCACGTTCGAGTCCGCCCGCCGCGCGCCCCGCACTGGAGGCTCCACCGAGCGCGACGATGACGACGCGCCGGCCACCGGCGAGCGCCTTGGGCGTTTTCTCCAGCGGTGGCTCAAACGTGTAAAAGCGCTCCGGCACAGAACACTCCTGGTCGGCCAATGCGCCCACAGGTTCGGCTATCAACCCGATCGCCACCGCCACGGCGACGATTACATAGTGGAGGGACAATGGGATCATCGCCTCGCTCCTCGGCTCGCCGTCGGCGCTCCAAGCGCACTGCCGCCGGATGCGTCCTGCGCCGCGCCGAGCCACTCCAGCAGCGCCGCGACCGCGATCATGATCGCGACACCGGCCACGGATACGGCAAACTGCATGGCGATGCCGCCGAAGAATTCGTTTAGCACCAGGTGGCCCACGATCGAGAGCAGGATTCCGAGACAGAAGATATATAGGGAGTTGCGCCCGCATATGAGAAATGGCCATGCGGCGGGGCTGCTTAAAAATCGCGCCCTGGGCCGGATCAGCCATGAGACCAACAGCGCGGCAGCGAGTACGTTGACAAAACGAAGTAGCCCCAGATCGGTCTTGCTCAAAAACAGCCACAGCAGCTTGCTACTAATCGGCACCGGAATCGGATCATAGAAGCCGTGCAGCGTCCAGTTAAAGCGGATCAGAAACCCTGCCAACGAGAGACCCGCAGCCAGCCAAAACAGCCAGCGATAGCTGAGCCAGGAAACTCCGCCGTGAATGTTGCGCCAGCCAAGCCATGCACCGAAAAGGAACAGCGCCTGCCAGGCAAGAGGATTAAAATACCACACTCCGTCCGGACCGGGATAGGTTGGCAAAGCGATACGACTGTCGAGCTGGACCATCAGCCAGAGCGTGAAGGAGATGATAAGCATCGTCAATGCCGAGAACCGGAATCCCGCTAGCACGAGCGGG
>JAICHC010000048.1 GCA_025922795.1 Candidatus Binatia bacterium
ACGGTGTATCCGACGCGTGTGGCTCACGAGATTTGCGACAGGGCTCATGAAGCCGGATTGAAAGTTCATCTCGACGGAGCGCGGGTTTTCAATGCAGCGGTTTATTTAAATGAAAGCCTCGCCGGGATGACAAAAAAATTCGACTCGGTGCAGTTCTGCTTCAGCAAAGGTCTCGGCGCCCCTGTGGGCTCAATGGTCGTCGGCTCGAAAGATTTGATCGAGCGCTGCCGAGTGATTCGAAAAATGCTCGGCGGGGGTATGCGCCAGGTGGGCGTGCTTGCGGCCGCCGCTCTAGTCGCGCTGGAGGAAGGGCCCAAACGCTTGCACATCGATCACGAGAACGCGCGTTTTTTGGCTCAAGGACTGGCACGGATCCCGGGAATCCGCATCCAACCGGAAAAAGTGCAAACCAACATCGTTATTTTGGACGTCGGCGCCACCGGACGAAGCGCAACGGCGTTTCTAAAGCAGCTCGGTGAGCGCAAAGTGCTTGGCGGAGCGGTCGATGCTCGCCGGGTGCGATTGGTGACTCATTTGGATGTGGATCGGGCTGACATCGAATCGGCGCTGCGGGTTATCGCTGAAGTTGCCGGCAGCGGATTCTGAAATCGTTTGCAGCTGCTCTTGTCCGGTGAATCTCAAGCCTGTGGACTGTGCTCAGCCACAAAAAGTATTCGTCCCGGCTCGGTTACGAAATCACCGATTTGCGACGTGCGCTTAGGCACCTTGACCCTTTCGCTTTTTTGTACCACGAATCGAGCTCAAAGCGTCGGCGGCGGTGATGCGTCCGATGGGACCGGTGGCGAAACAAGCCTGAAGAACCTTACCTTCCGGGTCGACAGTGAAATTGGTCGCGTGGATAATGCCGCGACGCGCTTCCCAGTAGGCGCCGACCTTGTCGGCGTCCTCGGGTACTTTCAGACCATAGCCGATGGAAAACGTCGCGCCAGTCTTTTCAACCATCTCCTGGGCTTTGTCGAGCGGGTCGACGGAAAGGGCAACAAGGTTGGTATTTTCCTGCTTGAATTCCTCAATATGCGCTTGGAAGTCGGCGACCTGCCGGACGCAGTAGGGTCACCAGACGCCGCGATAGAAGATGATAACGCCATACTCACCCGTGAGATCCGCCGGAATATTCAACCTGCCGCCGGCGGTGGTTGACACGGTGTACTTTGGAAATGGGTCACCGGGCCCTAGTTGTCGAGACATCGGTTTGCTTCCTTTCGAACGCTTTAGATGTGCCGCGTCCCGGCTTGGTTGCATTGACTGCAAAGGGTCAATCGGCTCATCCGGCCAAACCGAGTAGCTTGGCCGCGTTGCCGCCGAAGATTTTCTGCTTATCGTCTTCAGAAATATTCAGTTGTTTGACGGTTTCCACGGCGCGCGCGAGCGGCAGCGGCACCGGCGGAGAGTCGCTGCCGAAAACGACATGATCGACGCCGACGGTATCGATGGCGCATTGCACCGCCGGCGGATGATAGCAGACGGTGTCGAAATAGAGCTGCTTCATGTAGCTCGCCGGCGGCCGCGTCATCACGTCCGGCTCCCACGGGCCGAAGCTCATGTCTTTTCTAAGCTCATACCCGAAGCCATATCGCCCGGGCAGCATGGGCAGGGCGCCGCCGACGTGGGCGCAGATCATTTTGAGTTTTGGAAATTTCTCGAAGCCGCCGCTGAAGATGAAGCGAGTCAAAGCGAGCGTGGTATCGAACGGCCGGCCGAGCATTTCCGGCAGGCGGAAGATTTCCATCTTCTCGTTGCCGATGGTGAACTTGGGCGGGTGAATGAAGAGCGGCACATCGAGCTCGCTGACTAACTCGAAGAACGGCGTCGCGCGCGGCGAGTCGAGATACTCGCCGTCGGTGCTCGAACCGATCATGATGCCCTTGAGCTTGTATTCGCGAATCGCCCTTTCGGTTTCCTGGAGAATCTGGTCGTTATCATAGGGAACCGAGCAGGCCAGACCGAGCAAGCGCTTCGGATGCTTGGCGGTCAGCTCGGCCGCGTGGGCGTTGAACTCCTGAACGACTCTCAAAGGATCATAGCCGTCCGGCGAACGAATCCAGTTGTTGCCGAAGACCGTGATATCAACACCGGCCTTGTCCTGTTCGTCGAACAGACCGGGCAGATCGAAGATCGACTTCGGCGACTTCGGATGACGCCAGCTTTGCGGGACTAGATGAGCGTGACAGTCGATGATCATAATCGCACCTCTGGCTCGGAAAGATATGTGCTCGATCGAGGGATGTCAAATTATTAAGGGTTCATAAGTATCGAGACAACAGGGTTTACTGGACACGAACGGACGACTCGTTCCAAGCCCAGGCAAAGCGTCTGGGCGTCATCGGCCACCACCCGATCTCTCGCCCCGAGTGTTTATTTTGGGCGTGGGTGCGAAGGCGTCCTTTAACCTGGTGCCTGCGCTTTCCACGACTCGGCCCTTCGTCCCAGTAGGTCTAGTAACCAACGAATTCCTTGGTAACCCGAATTCCATAGTGTAAAGGAAGTCATGAGCGAGGAGCAAACCTTCCATAGCGAAGACAGTGGCTTCTGCCTCTGAGCGGGAAGCAGCTATCGGTGCCGTGAGTAAACACATTAAGCAAATAAAGCGGCGTGCAAGCGGGCGCTTGCGCACTAAGTTGTTGTAAGCTTGAGGCCGATGATGCCGACGACGATCAGAGCGATGCAGGCGAGCCGGGCAGGAGCGGCGGATTCGCCAAAGAGAAAGATTCCAAGGATCGCCGTGCCGGCGGCGCCGATGCCGGTCCATACGGCGTAACCGGTGCCGACGGGGATGGTCTTGAGAGCGTTAGCGAGAAAATAAAAACTTGCGATCATGCCGCAGATCGTGAGCAGACTCGGCCAGAGCTTGGAAAAGCCGGCAGTGTATTTGAGGCTGATCGCCCAAAAAATTTCCAAAATGCCGGCGACGAACAAATGAATCCAGGCCATTCACATCCTCCCAAAATCGCGTATCCGATAAGTGGTAATCGGCCGTGCGCCTAAACCGCCGAGGGTTCTTTTGGTTTCTTTTTCAGGCTGTCAACCGCCAAAAGAACTGCGCCCGTGGTGATCGCCATGTCGGCGGCGTTGAAAATTCCCGTGCGAACGGGGCCAATGCCGAGATTAAGAAAGTCGACGACGTGCCCGCCGTAAACAATCCGATCGATCAAATTGCTCAAACCGCCGCCACAGACCAGAGATAAATACGCGCGGTAAGCGGCCGGCAGGCTGCGATTGAATATAAGATATGCGAGTAGCGCCGCCAGAAACACGCCGACGAAAACGGTGAACACGATATGGCGCCAGGATGGCGACAAGGATGATCCGAGACTGAGGAAGGCGCCGGTATTCTCGGCGTATTGTAAGCGAAAAATGTCACCCGCAAAAGAGACGAAACCATCCGGCGCGAGATAGGTCTTCGCCCACCACTTGGTTGCTTGATCGAGCGCGATACAAAGCGGGATGAGAAGCGGCACGGGAATTGCGGCAGCGAGACGATTCATTCAGACAAGCAGCCAGCGAAGATTGCTTCACAATATATCTTCCCTCCGGCTCAGATACCAGCGTGATGGCGATCGACAGATCATGCGCTGACAGCGGCGCCCACCGCGAGCTTTGGTAAAGCGGATGGTTCATGTTAGAAACCGGGGCATGGCGCTTTCCAAGGAACAATCCGCCAGACTCATTCGCGGTGCGCTCGGCGAGATTCCGGCCGATCTGATCATTTCCGGCGGCAAGCTCGTGAATGTTTACTCCGGTGAGCTACTCGAGGGGATGGAGATTGCTGTGGTCGACGGGCGGATCTGCTACGTCGGGCCCAACGCCAAACACGCGCGCGGCGACGGGACGGAAGTGATCGATGCTTCGGGCGCGTACGTTGCGCCCGGGTTGATCGACGGCCACACACACGTCGGCCACTACGCCCGGCCATTCGAAAATCTACAATCCTTTGTGCCGCGCGGCACAACCGCGATCGTCGCTTCATGCGACGAGCTGGCCACCGTGTTCGGCATGCGCGGAATGAATTTTTTTCTCGAAGAAGTCGAGAGGCACCCGCTGCGGGCCTATACCCTGGTCTCGATGGTCGCGCCCCAGGATCCGCTGCTCTGCAAGACGGCGACGTTCTCGAATGACGAGATCGCCGCGGCACTGGCCGATCCGCGCGTGCTCGGCATGGGCGAGATCGTGTCGTGGCTGCGCTTGATTCAATGCGATGACGAGATTCTCGAGCGTCTGGCGCTGGCACGCCGAAACGGCCAGATCATTCACGGACACACGGCGGGGGCGCGCGACCAAAAATTATGCGCGGTTGTGGCGACGGGAGTTTCATCCTGCCATGAGCCGATACGTTTTGAGGAGGCGCTCGAACGCTTGCGCCTGGGCTATTGGACTATGTTGCGCGAAGGTTCCCTGCGCCAGGATCTCCAAGCGACCTTGCCAGGGCTACTGGCTTCGGGCGCTGGCCTGCACCGCCTGATTCTCGTGACCGACAGCACGACGCCCGATGACGTCGAAGAGCGCGGGCACATGGACCATGTCGTGCGCCGCGCGATCGCGCTTGGGCTTACGCCGATTCAGGCTTTTCAATCAGTGACGCTCAATCCGGCGACGTATTCCGGATTGGAGCGAGACATCGGCGTCATCGCACCGGGCCGTATTGCCGATGTCGTGCTGATCGACAACCTCGAGCGGTGTCATGTGCGCGAGGTGTTGATCGGCGGCAAAATCGTCGCAGGCAGCGGCGAATCCGTGGTGAAGCAGCGGCCGCCAGACCCGCCGCCCGACATGATGCATTCGCTGCGCGCCGGAATGGGGGTCACGCCGGAGACCTTCCGAATTATTAGCGCAGTGTCCGCACCGAAAGTTCGCGTTATGGAACTGGTCCACCAAAACATCACCGCCGAGCGGATAGTTCGATTTAGCGCTTCGGACGGAATTGTTGCGGCCAATCCGGCAGAGGATATTCTGAAAGTCGCAATGTTCGACCGACATCAAAATTCATCCCAGGTCGCTTTCGGCTTCCTCACGGGTTTCGGAGCCAGGGTCGGTGCCGTCGGATTGACGACGAATCTGGATGAAAACGCGCTGATGATTGTCGGAAACGATGATCGCGATATGGCGCGTTGCGCCAACGCGCTGCTCGAAGCCGGCGGGGGACTCGCGATTGTGGAAAAGGGCGAAATTTTGGAAATAATCGAATTTCCGTTGGGCGGCCTATTCTCGCTGCAGCCGTGGCGCCAGGTCGCAGATGGACTCAGACGGGTTCAGAGGCGTCTAAAGATGATGGGCTCGTCTTTCGACAAGCCCATTTTTGCGTTGAATTTTTTACCGTTCGCGACCTTGCCCGCGCTGCGCATTACGGCGCGCGGTTTGGTGATCGCCAAAGAGAGAAAGATCGTGTCGTTATTCGTTGATTAGCTGGTCGACGAAGCGCTTTCCTTCTTGGTCTCTTGACGCAGCGGCAGCACTCGTCCCTCAGTCTTTTTCATCGAAACATGGCCTTCGAGAACCGCGCCATCGCCGATGACCAAGCTTTGCGTAGTCACGTCACCAACGACGGAACCAGGTGGCTGAACTTCGAGTCTCTTGTCGGCCTGAACGTCCGCCATCACTTTCCCCTGTACCAGAATCGATGCCGCAGAAATCTTGCCTTTGATCGTTGCTTGTTGGCCGACCGTCACGTGTGCCTGGGCGACGATTTCGCCTTCAACCTCGCCGTCAATGGTCGCTTGACCATCGAAATGTAGTTTGCCGTTGAGCTTGGTTCCAGGTCCAAGATAGGCGCCAAGATCCGCCGGTAAGCCGCTGGGTCTGTTAATTTCCGCCATCGGGGTCCCCCTTTGTCTTTTAATACGAAGCCCGAACTATAATTCACAATGTAAAGTTTGTCTACGTTTTTTGGCTCTACCGACCCGAAAACAGTTTTAAAGTTTTGCCCTGAATCGTTTAGGTCTGCTATAAAATAGTTTAAACTTTAACGATCCCACCTCGGGTGGCTGTAAGCGAGCCGTTTTTGATTCCTCGATGAGGAGTTTTCCTATGCAAATCGACGATCTGCGAGACTATTTGGATATCTTGGAAGAATACCAAGAAGTACAACGGATCGGCCGGGAAGTAGACTGGAATCTGGAGATGGGAGCGATCACCCGACGAGTTTACGATCTCGGCGCTCCGGCGGCCCTGTTTGAAAACGTTAAGGGCTATCCCAAGGGCTTTCGCGCCCTGGGCGCTCCGCTTGGCCCGAGCAAACGGCCGGGCCATGGCGTATTTGCGCGTACGGCTCTCGCGATGCACATGGCGGCCAATTCTTCGCCGGAGCAGATCATGGCGACTTATTTAAAGCGCAAGGAAAAATTCATTCCACCGTCTCTGGTGAAAACCGGTCCATGCAAAGAGAATGTCGATGTTGGCGACGCCGTCGACGTGCTCAAATTTCCCATTCCGTTAATACACGGCGGCGACGGCGGCCGCTACGTTGGTACCTGGCATACGGTCATTACCCGGGATCCGGATAGCTCGTGGGTCAATTGGGGCATGTACCGTTTGATGGTTCATGATCGAAACACGCTCGGCTGTTTGTTTCCGATGCAGCAACATATCGGTCAGATGTACCAAAAGTACGAGGCGATGAACAAACCGATGCCCGTGGCGGTCGCCATCGGCGGTCCGCCCGTAATTCCGTTGGTCAGCTGCGTAATGCTGCCGCCTTACGTAAACGAAGTTGAAGTCGCGGGGGCGCTGCAAGGCGCGCCGATCTCTCTGGTCAAATGCGAAACCGTGGATCTGGAAGTGCCGGCTTCTGCAGAAATCATCATCGAGGGCGAAGTATTGCCGCACGAGCGAATGGTCGAAGGGCCGTTCGGCGAGTACATGGGTTATGAAGCCGGCAAGTCATCGCCTAAACCGATTCTAAAAATCAAGGCGATCACCTATCGCAATGATCCGATTCTGCCGTTCTCCAACATGGGCATGCCGGTGCATGAGGGGCAGACCGCGACGGCACTGATCAAGGGGGCTGAAATTTATTCGGAGCTCAAAAAACTCGGCCTGCCGGTCAAGGGCGTGTTCTGTCCGCCATTCGGCGTCGGCCACATGTGCGTCGTGTCGACCGAGGTTCCCTTCGTGAACTTTGCTCGCCGCGTAGCGCATGCGGTCTGGGCGACCAAGCCCGGCCTGTTTACCTACTTCATCGTCATCGTCGAGGCCGACGTGGATCCGACGAATATGGACGAGGTGCTGCACGCGATCACGACCAAGTGCCATCCGGTCAACGGCATTCACCCGGTGCCGCATATCCCGGGATTCCCTGTACTCCTGCCATTTTTGCCGCCCAAAGAGCGGCTGATCGGCGACGCTGCCGGAGTGATTTTCGACTGCACCTGGCCGAAAGATTGGCCCCAAGAAACTATCCCTCTGAAGGCTAGCTTTGAGAACCTTTGGCCGGCCGCAGTCCAAGAGCAGGTGCTGGCGAATTGGGAAAGCTATGGGTTTGGTAAGCCAAACCCCAAAAACGCCCGCTGAGGGAGATTTTCGTTAAACTTAAGCATATTCCGCGACGCAGAAAATAGGCGGGTGAGCAAAGCCGAACGTGAAAGAATAAGGATTCAGCAGACGACCATGCAATTCAATGCTCAGATTGAGGCCCACGCGTCGGGCGTATCTTTCCGGCAGACTTCACTTGCCAGTTCGACCAAAGCGGCGGTCATCCTGATTCGTTGGCCGGTGGTGCTGATCAGCGCATCATTAATACTGTTTCGCACCGGCCCTTTGCCGATGGGCTCGCTGTTCGACGCCCTGGTCGTAATCTATGCGCTGTCGAACGTCGGTTTATACTTTGTCGATGAATCCGCCTTCCGCAAACTGACCTTCAATGTTGTCCTGATTGGCCTGGACACTCTGGTGTTGACCGCATCGCTGATGGTCAACGGCCAGACCGAAACCAACTTTTTTCTAGCTTATTTCCTGCTTATCATCATTTGCTGCATCTTTGAGAACACGCGCATGATTGCGATCGTGTCGTTCGTGGCGCCTTTCGCTTTTGCAGGATTTTTTTTCGACGCTGAAGATTTTCAACCCGCACGATACCTGCAACTGGTTTTCTTGTTTATCGTAGGGCTTTTTTATGGTCAATTCTCCCAACTCGTGCGCACGCAGCGGATGCTCAAGGAACGGGCCGAACAAAGAAGCCAGGCGAAAACCGAACTGCTCAACATTCTCTCGCACGAGCTTAAAACCCCGCTCACGGTCATTGCCAGCTATACTCAGGCGCTCCGAGGCTGCGCGCTTGGTGAAATCAATCGAGATCAAGATGAGGCGCTGGCGAAAGTACTGCGCCAAACCGAGAATCTTGCGAACCTTGTCGACGTCATTTTGGATTCGGCGAGTGTCGAAACCGGCGCGGTGACCGCGCAGCGCGAACAGATCGTTTTGTCCGAGTTCCTCGACCAATTGAGACAGAATTCCGAGGGATTGGTGCTCAATCCGAACGTTACTCTACAATGGGACTACCCGGCGCCGCTCCCGGTGGTGACTTCGGACCCGGGCAAACTGAAAATCATCCTGCTCAACTTAATCAATAACGCGCTCAAATTTACCGAGTCAGGCGAAGTTCGCGTCTCGGCCAGGTACAATCCCAATTATCATAAAATGGTCTTCACGGTGTCGGATACCGGCATCGGTATCGAGCCTAGCCAGCTGCCGTTTGTCTTCGATAAATTCTGGCAGGTCGATGCCGCCAGAACCCGGACTCAGAACGGTATCGGTATGGGTCTTTACATAGTCAAGGCATTCACTGAATTCTTGGGCGGCAACGTAACGGTCTCGAGCACTTTGAGAAAGGGCACTGCGTTTCGCGTCGAGTTGCCTACGGAGTAGCCAAATTGGGGCGGCTTCAGGCCCCAACTGTGATTACTCCAGCGGATCATTCAAGCGCGCAACGACCGACTCGGTAAAGGCAGGATGGCTGGAGCTAATGGCGGGAGGATCGATCCTTAGGATCCAAATAATCTAACCGGCTTTCGGAGCGGTATTTTCTTCCTCTTGCACCCATTCCTGGAAGCGGCTTTCCAAAATGCGCCATTGGCCACCGACCTTGAAAGCCGGGATCTGCCGATTTTGGATCATGCGATGTAAAGTTCGTTTAGAAATCTTTAGAATGCTTGCGGCTTCAGCAAGGGTTAAAAGCTTGATAGCGCTGTCGGGCTTTTTCATGTTTTTCGCTCCTAAGAGACGATAAAAACAGCAAGCCATATGCCACCCTTAGCCCTAAGCGTAAGTGTCCGATTTGCAACGGCTCTCGTGAATTCATAGCAGGACGAGCAAATCCTCGCTGGTCAAAAATCGCCAGCGTCGCACTTGGTATGACAAAAATGGCTAGCGTCAGGTGAATTTGTGCGCATGGCGGGTGAGCAAATCTGAACAACTGAATCGCGTCACGACGGAGGACCCCATCCCACCGAGATCGGCCAACGTGTTAGTTTCACGGCCGGCTTACGAACGCTCTCGTACTTCTTAGGCGCTATAATCGAGATTCTTCGCCTGCGCCTGTCACAATGACATTGCATCCTAATTTTCCGTCGCGAGTTTTCTCCTTCAGGCGGGCGCGACTTATTCAGCCAGAGCGGCTAACGGTGCGACGCGAATCGGAACCTCAGCGCCACGCGAGACTCTTCCCGACTGCGGTCTGTCATCATCAGCAAGAATAACGAACAAACCACGAAAATCAGCGCCAAAAGCGTGTTCCACATTTCTTTCAATAGATTGCCTCCTCAATCTTGCGGCAGCCATAGACAGGGCTGCCGAAGGTTTGTTACGGCACGAACATCGCTCGGAGTTGAAGATGCGCAACGGCCGTGCCGCCGGGCAGCTGAGCGCAAAGCCGGACAAATTTTGCCTTGCTGTCTCAGGAGACGCCGCCCCGCTGAACAGATTTGTGCGTGAATGTCCGCGCTTGCAGGGTCGCGCACCACCGCGAGAAGCCGGGCAATAAGAAAAGTTTCTCATCTTCAGCGCTACGCCCATTGACGGGCATCTGTAACATCTTTTACAGGATCTAGTTGACACCCGATCACGTGAAAAGAATCCGACTGATGCTCAAGATGACGCAGCAACAGTTTGCCGACGCCTTGCGCGTCGCAAGGGAGAGCGTCGCAAGATGGCAGACGGGAGCCGCCAAAGCCGCGAGGGCTTTACCTTGAGGCGCTGAAGGAGTTTCAGCCGACGACCAAGGCGA
>JAICHC010000049.1 GCA_025922795.1 Candidatus Binatia bacterium
TCGTGTGTTGGTGGCCGGCAATACCAAAACGCGCGATAAGGTCGTGCGGCGCGAGTTGCTCGCCAACGAGCAAGAGCTTTTCGCCGGCACCAAGATCACCCAAAGTCGTAATGCCTTGCAACGGACCGGCTATTTTGAGGACGTGCAAATCACCACCAAGAAAACCGACCAGCCCGATGCGGTCGACCTCTTGGTCGACGTCAAAGAAGGGCCCACCGGAACTTTCCAGGTTGGCGCCGGGTACAGCAGCGGGGACGGTTTTCTATTTAACGCCAACATTTCTGAAAAGAATCTCATGGGGCGGGGGCAAGGTGTCAGTGGTGCCTTCAGCATCGGTTCGAGCCGTCAGGATTTTATTCTGAGCGTCGGCGATCCGTACTTTAACGATACCAAAATGGCCGTGGGCCTAGAGGGCTTCAACACCATACGTGAATACACCGACTTCGACGAGCGCAAAATCGGCTTCGGGGTGAATACCAGCTATCCTTTGAAGGATTTCAGAATGCCATTCTTCGGCCGACCACCGGCAAATAAAGGATCGGATGAGTTGGCGAGCAGTGCTCCGTTGACCATGTGGGACTACATGCGCGGTGGGCTTTCCTATAATTTGACCCATGAAGATATCAACGGCGTTTCCTCGACTGCGCCGGATTCGATCAAAAGCGAAGCCGGGAAGAGTCTGACCAGCAGTGTGACCCCGGGCATTACCTATGACAGTCGGGATCATTTTTTTGCCCCAACCGAAGGAACTAAATCAGCTTTCTCGGTGAAAACTGCCGGTCTCGGCGGGGATACCCGTTTTATCAAATCGGACGTGAGTGGGCGCTGGCATCATCCATTGTTGAAGGATCCGAACTGGGGCGGCTCTTACGTGCTAGCGTTGGGAGGTTCTCTGGGATACGGCATCGGTCTGGCCAAGAATAATGACGGAAGTCGCGACCTTCCCCTTTTCGAACGCTATTTTTTGGGCGGAATCAATTCGATACGTGGATTCGCCGACCGGAGCATAGGCCCACGAGCTCCTTCCGGGTGTGATGCCTCGACACCCCCTGTTTGTACTGGAACGGACGTGATCGGCGGCGATAAGTCCATGGTGCTGAACGCCGAACTTTTGTTCCCGATCATGGAGCAATATGGCATCCGTGGCGTGGCATTCTTCGATATGGGCAACGCTTTCAACGATAGTATAAGCTTCGGCGACTTGAGACGATCGATCGGAGCCGGAGTCAGATGGATGTCCCCGTTCGGTCCCTTGCGCGTCGAACTCGGGTTCCCGCTCAACAAACAGCCTGACGATGATACCTCAGTGCTTGGCTTCTCGATCGGCAGTCAACCCTAGGGCCGTGACGGCCATTCCATTACGTTGATTATTATTTACCGGAGGTTTGAGTGAAGTACTGGCTGGTCATCGGGATGCTGGTCCTGTCTTTCTCTGCGAGCTACGCTCAGGAGACGATCAAAATCGGTTTTGTCGATATTCAAAGAGTGATCTCTGAGTCGCAAGCGGGAAGACGAGCGAGGGATCGATTCCAAAATCAGGTTAAGAAAGCCGAAGCCGACATTGTTAAAGAACGGCAAGACATCGAACGCTTAAAAAGTGATCTGGAAAAAAAAGGCCCGCTGCTTAAAGAGGAGGAACGGCGTAATCTTGAGTCCGACCTGCAGAAACGTTCAGTCAGTCTGCAACGCAGCATGGCGGATCATCAGCAGGAATTGCGGGCAAAGAACAATGAGATGATGTCCGAGATTCTCAAGGAATTGGAGAAGATTGTCAACGAAGTCGGTAAAGCCGACAAGTTCACGTTGATTCTGGAACGCTCGCAGATTCTCTACAGCGATCAGGGAATCGATATCACCAGCAAGGTGATTGAGACCTACAACAGTCGGACGAAAAGGTAAGTGATGACCCGATCGCTCGGTGAATTGGCCAGCCACGTCGGAGGAAGCGTCATCGGCGACGGCAGCGTGGTCATTCATAAAGTGGCGCCTATCGACGAAGCGCGGCCTGGGGACATCACCTTTCTCAGCAATCCGCGCTACCGGAAATTTCTAGCTGAGTGCCAAGCCAGCGCGGTGATTGTCGGCCGCGGCGTCAGTGAGGAAGGCGACCAGCCTGCTTCCATAAGCCTGCTCGAAGCCGCCGATCCATACGTCGCCTTTGCCAAGATTCTTCAGCTGTTTTCTCCGGTACCGCGTTTTGACGGGACCGTCAGCCCGCTTGCTCACGTCGACAACCGCGCGGCGATCGCGGCGAGTGTGACCATTTTTCCGGGCGCGTTCGTCGGGCGGGGGACTCGAATCGGCGTTGGTTCCGTGCTCTTCCCGGGTGTGTTTCTCGGTGAGCAGGTTGAGATCGGTGCCAATTGTGTGCTTCATGCCAATGTCGTGGTCCGTGACGGTTGCCAAGTCGGTGATCGGGTGATCCTGCATGCCGGCGTGGTCGTTGGCAGCGATGGGTTCGGGTATGCCGGGGGAGGCGATGCGCGCGTGAAAATTCCCCAGACCGGGATCGTCATCATTGAAGACGATGTCGAGATCGGCGCCAACACGACGATCGATCGAGCGACCCTGGGTAAGACTTTGATTCGGCGCGGCGCAAAAATCGATAACCTGGTTCAGATCGCGCATAACGTCATCATCGGCGAGCACTCGGTCGTGGCTGCCCAGACGGGAATCGCCGGCAGCACGCAATTGGGGAGGAATGTGACCCTGGCAGGCCAGGTCGGCGTAGTCAATCACGTCATGATTGGCGACGGCGCGATCATCGGGCCGCAATCCGGCGTCCCCAAGTCGGTACCGGCCGGCGCGATCCTTTCCGGCGGTATCGGCGCGGCGCCGCACCACGAATGGCTGAAAGTCATGACGCTGCTGCCGCAACTGCCGAAGTTGTGGAGCGTCGTACGTCGGTTGGAAAAAGAGGTTGAACGGCTTGTCACGGGCGGTACAAAGGAGACCGAGCGCGATGCTGGACGTTAGGGAAATTTTCAAGTCGGTTCCGCACCGTTTCCCGTTCCTCTTGGTTGATCGGATCGTCGAAATCCACGGCAGCGAAAAGATCGTCGGCATCAAAAACGTTTCGATCAACGAACAGTTTTTTCAGGGTCATTTTCCCGATCGGCCAGTCATGCCGGGAGTATTGATCTGCGAAGCGATGGCTCAAGTCGGTGCCATCTTTGCGCATAATGCCCGGGGCGGCGTTGCGGACAACAAGGTGTTCGTTCTAACCGGACTCGATAACGTGAAATTCAAACGGCCGGTAGAACCCGGTGACCAGCTGCGCATGGAGCTGACTTGCTTAAAACGGCGCGGCTCGTTTTGGAAGATGCAGGGTACGGCCACCGTCGACGGCAAGTTGGTCGCGCAGGCGGAAATCTCCGCAATGGAAGTCGAGCTAGGGTAGGGATCGGCTGCGCGTATGGTCCAGGTGCATCCGACCGCGATCGTCGACCCGCGTGCCGAGTTGGACAGCGAAGTCGAGGTCGGTCCTTACAGCGTGATCGGTGCCGGGGTGCGAATTGGCAAAGGGACCAAGATCCATTCTCACGCGGCGATCCAGGGACGGACGACGCTGGGCGAGAGCAACGTCGTCTTCCCTTTCGCCTCGGTCGGCTCGGCGCCGCAAGATCTGAAATACAAAGGCGAGCCGAGCGAACTGACAATCGGCAGCCGCAACACCATACGCGAATATGTCTCGCTCAATCCGGGCACCACCGGCGGCGGTATGGTGACCCGGGTGGGCGATCAGAATTTATTGATGATGCACTGCCACATCGCACACGATTGCACGGTCGGTAGCCGCAACGTGATTGCCAATGGCGCGACACTGGGCGGTCATGTCATCATCGAAGACTTCGTCATCGTCGGGGGCCTCGTTGGTATTCATCAGTTTGTCCGGATCGGCACAAGCGCAATCCTGGGCGCCGGCTCGATGATCTCGAAAGACGTTCCCCCCTACTGCAACGCTACCGGTGATCGAGCGCGGCTGCGCGGCTTGAACGTCGAGGGTCTCAAACGCCGCGGCTTCGACTTGGCTGTGATCGAAACCATTCGCAAGGCTTACCGTATCGCTTTTAACTCCCAGCTTAGAACCGATGATGCTCTCCAGCGGATTCGTCGGGAACTGCCGGCGATTCCCGAGCTGGAAAAATTCGTCACCTTCATCGCAGAATCCCAGCGCGGAGTTTGCCGCTGAATTCGATTACTTTTTATAATTCGGCAGGTCGGCATCCGTTCCTCTCCTGACGTGAAAAAGCTCGGATTAATCGCAGGCAACGGTAGATTTCCGCTGATGTTTGCCGAGGAGGCAAAGCGCGCCGGATATAGCGTCATCGCGGTGGCGCATCGTGGTGAGACGGATGAGGCGATCGCGCAAGCAGCCGATGAAGTGACCTGGGTTTATGTCGGCCAGCTCGGCAAAATTATTCGCGCCTTCCAGACCGCTGGCGTAACTGAAGCGGTGATGGCGGGCGGCATTCGCAAGATCAAGCTATTCGGCAACTTCCGGCCTGATCTGCGCGGCGCGCGATTTCTCGCAAAGGCCAAGAGCAGGGAAGATGATGCTTTGTTGCGCGGTATAGCGGATGAACTCGCGGACGACGGCATCCAAATTCTGGAATCGACTCTCTGCCTGTCCCATATTATTTCAACCCCAGGAGTCTTGACCCGACGGGCGCCGCGCCGGGAAGAATGGGACGATATCAGATTGGGGTATCAAACCGCGAAAGAAGTCGGCCGCCTCGGCATTGGCCAAACGGTCGTGGTGAAAAATCAAGTGATCGTGGCGGTCGAAGCCGTTGAAGGCACCGATGCCGCGATTCAACGCGGCGGCGCGCTGGCCAAAGCTGGCTGTGTTGTGGTCAAGGTCAGCAAGCCGCAGCAGGATCTGCGTTTCGATGTGCCTGCTGTCGGCCTGGATACGGTTCGATGTCTGCACGAAGTCGACGCCGCGGTTCTGGCCGTCGAAGCGGGTAAAACAATCCTTTTGGATAAAGAAAACTTGCTGCAGCAAGCGGACTCCTACGGGATCTCCGTGGTCGGAGTCGATCGTTAGGAGCGAAGCCATGGCGGAAGAGGTCATTACGACCGCGGTCGTCGGCGTCGGTTATCTTGGCAAGTTCCATGCGGAAAAATACGCCGCGTCGCCCCGGGCTAAGCTTGTCGCCGTGGTCGATACCGATGAAGCCCGCGCGCGAGAGATCGGCGAGTCGCTCGGTGCGCGGGTCCTGACCGATTACCGCGCATTGATCGGGCAGGTGCAGTGCGTAAGCATCGCCGTGCCGACTCGGTTTCATTTTCAAGTAGCGCTCGATCTTGTCGAGGCCGGCATCGACGTGCTGGTGGAAAAACCGCTCACGGCAGACATCGCCGAAGCGCGACATTTAGTGGCGGCGGCCGAGTCGAAGAATGTGATACTCCAGGTCGGTCACCTCGAACGATTCAACCCGGCGATCCGCAGGCTCGAGGGGGTGATCAAGGAGCCCAAGTTTGTCGAATGCCACCGGTTGGCGCCGTTTGTCGAGCGTGGCACGGACGTCGATGTCGTCTTGGATTTGATGATTCACGACATCGATGTGATAGCGAGCTTGGTTCGCTCCTCCGTCGAGCGGCTTGAAGCGGTCGGCGTAGCGGTCCTGACCGATAAGCCGGATATCGCCAATGCGCGGATTAAGTTTGCCGATGGCTGTATCGCCAACGTCACGTCGAGCCGGGTCTCGGTTAAAAGGGAGCGCAAGATACGTTTTTTCCAGCCGGACGCGTATATCTCGATCGATTACGACCAGCGTCGGGCGCAGATCTATTACAAACCGGCGCCGGGCGCCGGCTGGCTCGGCATCCGGGCTGAAACGATCGAAATCAAAGACGGCGACGCCTTGGCGGATGAAATCGATTCATTTTTGAATTGCGTGCGGACACGATCCATGCCTGTGGTGGGCGGCGCGGACGGCTTGCGCGCTCTCGAAATCGCCTCGATGATCAGCGCCCAGCTTTGATTGGACGGTTGGTTCACCGTGGCATCGCCGGGCAAGGAAATCATGCTGGTCGTCGGCGAAGCGTCGGGCGATGCGCATGGCGCTCAACTGGTGGAAGCGCTGCACGAGCGCGACTCGGCGCTAAAGATCTATGGAGTGGCAGGGGAGCGATTGCAACAGACTCGGTTCGAAGCGCTGTTCAGCGTCACCGAGCTGACGGGTATGGGATTGGTGGAGCTAGCGGGTAATCTCGGTAACTTGTGGCGCGCCTATTCAGTGCTCAAGCAGGCGATGAAGAAACGCCGACCAGACTTGCTCGTGCTGATAGATTTTCCGGATTTTAATTTGAGGCTGGCGCGGTTGGCGAAAACTTTGCGCATACCGGTACTCTATTACGTCAGCCCGCAAATCTGGGCCTGGCGCAAGGGACGGGTGCGCCAGATCGCTCGCTGGGTCGATCAAATGGCGGTCATCTTTCCCTTCGAGGCGGAGTTTTACGAGCGCCATGGTGTTAGGGCCACGTTCGTCGGCCATCCGCTGTTGGAATCGGTTCAGGCGCGCGCCGACCGGGACGCAACCCTAAGCAGGATCGGTCTCGACGCGGGCAAGCCTGCGGTCGCCCTGCTTCCGGGAAGCCGGCGTGGCGAAGTGAGCCGTCATTTGCCGGTCATGCGTGAAGCGGCGGTTCTGCTGAGCAAGGAGAGGGATATTCAATTTTTTTGCGTGTGCGCGAGCACGATCGATGCGTCGGAGGTCGAAGCAACGCTCGCTGATGCGGCGGTGCGCATACCCGTGGTCACAGACGACCGATACGAAGCGATTCATGCCGCCGACCTAGTGTGGGCGACTTCGGGCACCGCGACTCTGGAGACCGGATTGCTGGGTAGGCCCATGATCATCGTTTACCGCCTGTCTTGGCTCACTTTCCTCATCGCGCGCTTGCTGGTGCGCGTCGATCACATCGGCATGGTCAATTTGATTGCCGGCGAAAGACTTGTGCCGGAGTTGATTCAAAGCGACGTGAATCCGGCACGAATCGCGGTCGAGAGCCGAATTCTGCTCGATGACCCGCAGGTGCGGTCCGGCGTCATTGCCAAACTGTCGACGCTGCGCGAGCGTCTCGGCGGACCCGGAGCGGCGGACCGTGTCGCCGAGCTTGCCCTCGCCATGATGCCTTAGGATCAGCATCGGTGAATCATTATCATCGACTGCTTTCGTTTCTGAAGCCTTACCTGTGGCCGTACTTTAGCTTGGCCATGCTTTGCATGGTGGTCTTCGGCGCCACCGATGGCGCGCTGCCTTTCTTGGTGGAGCGCATCATGGACGATGTTTTCACCCTGAAAGATCCCAGCGCGCTTCGCTATCTACCGATAATCATCGTGGCGTTGTTTGCGTTTCGCGGATTAATGAACTTTGGCCAGAGTTACTTGACCGACTATGTCGGATTGCGGATCGTTAACGACGTGCGAAACGCGCTCAACCGTCATTTCCAATCGCTGTCACTTTCGTTCTTTTATCGCCACCCCACCGGCACGTTAATCGCCCGCGTCAACAGCGACGTTCAACTGTTACGCTATGCGATCACCGATGCTTTGGCTTCCTTCATGAAAGATTCGGTTTCCCTGACGGCGTTGATTTTCGTGGCTTTTTTGAAGGATTGGGTGCTGGCATCGATCGCATTTGTCGTTTTTCCTGCCTCCGTTTTGCCGATCATGCGGATGAGCCGTAAGATCAAACACTTTACGCGACGGGGTCAGATCAGCACCGGGGCGCTAACGTCGCTATTGCAGGAAAGCATTCAAGGCAACCGCATCGTTAAAGCCTTCGGTATGGAGAGCTACGAGCAGGAGAGGTTTCAACAGGAGAATTGGCGGCTTTTTAAACAATCGTTGCGCGCTAGCCGGACTCGCGCCATCGTCGCTCCATCGATGGAATTGCTGGCTTCCATCGGCATCGGCGCGGTGGTGTGGTACGGCGGATGGAGTGTGATCGGGGGAGGTCGCACGCAGGGCGAGTTCATGGCCTTCATGGCCGCGATATTTTTGATGTACGGGCCGTTCAAGGGATTGGCCCGCACCTATACCGCCGTGCATCAAGGACTGGCCGGCGCCGAAAGAGTTTTTGAGATCCTCGACGAGATACCGGCAGTCACCGACAAGCGGAATGCGCAAGTTGCCCGGTCATTTTCAAACGGCATCCGGTTCGACAACGTCGGCTTTGCGTATAAAGAAACGCCGGTTTTGAAAAATATCGACCTAACTATCACCGCCGGCCAGATGGTCGCCGTGGTCGGGATGAGCGGCGTCGGCAAGAGCACCTTGGTCGATCTGATTCCGCGATTTTACGACGTCACTGCCGGCCGGGTCTGCATCGATGGCGTCGATGTGCGAGATCTGACGGTGCGTTCGTTGCGCGCGCAGATTGCCATCGTAACGCAGCATACGTTCCTGTTTAACGACACCATCCGGCGTAACATTGCCTACGGCGAACCCGAGCGAAGTATGGAGGACGTTATCGCCGCGGCCAAGGCGGCGCATGCCCATGAGTTTATCTTGAGTCTGCCGAAGCAATACGATTCGATGATCGGAGAAATGGGCATGCAGCTTTCCGGCGGACAGCGCCAACGCCTGGCCATTGCGCGCGCCGTACTCAAGAACGCCCCGATATTGATCCTTGATGAAGCAACTTCGGCCTTGGACACCGAGTCGGAGCGATTGGTTCAGGATGCTTTGGAAACTCTGATGAGCACTCGGACGACGATTGTCATCGCGCATCGCTTGTCGACAGTTCGCAAGGCGGATCGCATCGTGGTGATGGTTGACGGCGCGGTCGTCGAACAGGGAACGCACGAAGAACTGCTGCGCAGGAATGGCGAATACAGCAAGCTCTACGCGGTTCAGGCATTGGAGGCGAGCGAACCCGGAGCGCCCGGGGTGCTGCACTAAACACCGGTCACATGTGTGGTACTTATTTTACAATCTTGCTTGGATTCTCGTGTTCGTGATCGCACTCCCGTGGGTACCTTTGGCGTTCCTGCTTCCCGCCCGCTATCGCGACGGGCTCAGCCAGCGATTTGCGTACTATCCTGATAGCATTCGTCGATTGATGGCTTCGTCGAGGCCGGTATGGATACATGCCGCGTCGGTCGGCGAGGTCCGCTCGGCCGAAGCGCTCGTGCGCGAGCTTAAGGTGCTCGCGCCTGTACGCCGCGTACTAGTGTCCACTTTTACAGCGACAGGTCATCGCGTCGCACGTGCCATTCCGGGTGTCGACGCGGCGATTTATCTGCCTCTGGATTTCGCCTGGATCGTGCGCCGCGCCCTAAATACGTTCGACCCATCGCTGTTGGTCATTATAGAAACCGAGATCTGGCCGAACCTGCTGCGCGCCGCTTTCAGACGAGGCATTCCGATCGCGCTTTTAAGTGGTCGGTTGTCGGAACGGGCATTCGAGCGGTATTCAATCTTACGGGCTTTTTTTTGCCGCGTGCTGAGATGTTTTACAGTTCTCGGAATGCAGTCGCCGGGTGATGCCGCGCGCATCGTGCAACTCGGCGCCGAAGCAACTCGAGTCATCGTGGCCGGCAGTTTGAAATATGCCGCGCGCCCTATGGAGAGCCACGAACAAATGTCCGGATCGCTTCGCGATCGCGGGCGCCAGTGGGTCGTCGCCGGAAGCTTGCATCGGGGCGAGGAAGAAATCTTGCTCAAGGCGCTAAAATCCGCGCGCACGCGCTGTCCCAAGCTTTCAATGGTTCTGGCGCCGCGGCATCCGGAACGCTTCGATGAGGTCGAGCAACTGTTAATCAAGAGCCCGTTCGCGTTTCAACGCAAAAGCCGTGTCGCGGCCGAACAATATTTCGCTCACGACGTTTTGTTGCTCGATACGGTCGGCGAGTTGCCGGAGTTTTTCGCGGCCGGAGATATCGCTTTTGTCGGCGGCAGCTTAATCGATGCCGGCGGCCACAACGCGCTTGAGCCGGCGCGCCTGAAAAAGCCGATCTTGTTCGGACCCCACATGACGAATTTTGCGAGCATCGCCGAGGAAATGAAACGCAGCGGTGCCGCCCTCGAGGTGCGCGATGCAGAGGAGTTGGCGAACGCGCTGGTTGATTTGTTATCCGACGCCGACGAACGCCGGAGGATGGGTGACTCGGCCGAAAAGATCGCGAGCGCCAACGGCGCGGCGCTGACGCAAAATCTCCAGTTGGTTGAGCGTTATCTGTGAGCGCGCGTGCGGGCAA
>JAICHC010000050.1 GCA_025922795.1 Candidatus Binatia bacterium
GCGGAATGGTTCAAGCGGCATCTCGGGCACAGCCGAGTCCGAGCAGCCTCGGCAGATTGATAAACCGTCACTATAAGCCGAGAGATAGCGTTGACCCGAAGTCGACTCGTCGCCTCGCGCAAATGTCCGACCAGTCAGCCCGCGCAGCGCGGCTCGATAGTCTCAGGCAGCAAACTTTGACATTCTGAGACTCTCCCTCGCTGAATGTCGGAAGAAGACTTAGGCAACAAAGAATCCTGGATGGCGCAAGACCCCATGGCGGCGATCGGAGCAGGTTTGGCCGTTGCCGGTAAATTCAGCTCAATCCCTTTGACGCAAGACTCGAAATAAGCTGGTATCGCCCCGCCGGCTGAAGATTAATATTCGGTCACTATCGCTGGCCGCGGTGGTGGCATTATCGAAATCATCCAGCGATCGTACGGGCTCACGATTGACCTCTTCAATCACGTCGCCCACCTGGATACCTGCACGCGCCGCGGAACTATCGCATTCGCACGTTGGTTTCGTTGAAAAGATTAGAGCAGGCTTCCTCGAAAAAGCACGCGTTAGCCTGTATGGTGACAGACGATGGATATCGGATCGCCTTCCTTGCCGCCTTTGATTCGAGCCATGATGCAGGCGGACTTCTATCCGGACCGGGCCGATTCGGTTGAGCTTCGGCAGACCCATATTTCCTACGTGCTTTTAGCGGGAGATTATGTCTACAAAGTAAAAAAACCGGTCCGTTTCACTTTTCTAGACTACTCGTCGCTCGAGAAGCGCCGCCACTTTTGCCATGAAGAAATCCGCCTGAACCGGCGGCTTGCGGCGACTGTTTATCTGGACGTGCTCGCCATCGTCGGGGATGGAGAACGATTCGGTCTCCGAGATTCACCTCGCCAAGAAGAAACAATCTGCGAATATGCGGTGAAAATGCGCCGCCTGCCTGAGGAATATTTTCTCGATCGCCTGATTCAGGAAGGAAAGGCGCGAAAGGAGGACTTTGATCGAATTGCCGCGATCCTGGCGGATTTTTACGCGACAGCAGCAACCGATCGGGCTTCGCTTTACGGATCACCCGAGATGATTCGTTTAAATCTCGAAACGAATGTCGCAGAGTTGGCGCCGTGCGTCGGCGAAACCCTCACTTTGGACGAGTTTAAACACGTACAGGACTACCATCTTAGTTTTCTCACGGAGAACCGCGCCATATTCGAGACGAGAGCTCGAGACGGTCGCGTGAGAGAGGGACATGGAGATCTCCGCGCCGAGCATATCTGCCTTGAGAAAAATCCTGTAATCTTCGACTGCATTGAGTTTAGCGAGGAGTTTCGCTACTGCGACGCGGCTTCAGAGATTGCGTTTCTCTCTATGGACCTGGACTATCTCGGCGTCCCCACTCTTTCGAACTATTTTGTGACGTCCTTTCAAAACCTCACCAAGGATCCCGGCCTGTCACGTCTTCTGCCGTTGTACAAGGCTTACCGGGCATGCGTCCGGGGTAAAGTCGAAACTCTGAAAAGCCGTGAACCGGAGGTCCCCGAAAAGGAGCAGCGGGAAGCCAAGGGCCGGGCGCGCCGCTACTTCCATCTAGCGTATTGCTACGCCAGCGGCCCTTGCCCTGCCGCTATAATTGTTGTTTGCGGCCTGGCCGGATCAGGAAAGTCAACGATCGCTCGAATCCTCGGCGCTCGCACTGGATATCAGATTTTCAACTCGGACGTCATTCGCAAGCAGCTCGCCGGCCTTCCCTCGACCTCACATTTGCAAGACGAGTACGGCACCGGTTTGTATAGCGACTCTGTCAACGCCCTCACTTACGATTGTCTTCTGAAGCAGGCCGAATGCAGCTTAAAGGCCGGAGAAGGTGCGATCGTTGATGCGACTTTCAAAGACCCGGAGCACCGGCGACTCGTTATAGAGATGTCATCCCGGACGGGCGTACCTGTTCTGTTTGTCGAGTGCCGGGCGAGCGAGGAAACAACTTTTCGGCGTTTGCAGGAACGGCAGCAACGGCCCGGCGAGGTTTCCGACGCAACGGTGGCTGTCTATCTACGCCAGCGAAAGGAGTTCGCGCCGTTAACTGAGATCCCGGATTCGAGTCGAACGGTGCTCGATACCGAAGGCGATCCCGATGAAGCCGCTACCCGCGTCTTTGACATTCTCCGCAGCATTCTTGCCGCTCCACGATAAACATTCTCGCAATGGCATGGCGCTTCTTCAGAGATTTTTTTTGTAGAAAGTGAATCAGCGACAAGGCGGCGGATCTAGCAGAAGCTCTGAAATTTTTTCGACCATTTGACGATTCACGTATTTTGCGACGCCCGGCTTTCGCCATTGTTTCAATTCGTAAACTGTGCGCTGATTTTAACCAGCGGCGTAAACCTTCGGCGGAGTTATAGTCGGAAACGGCATCCAAAGTCTTTTCGAGGCGGCTGAGCTGTAATGCCGGTATGCGCCATCAACCGGCGTACGGCTTTTCGCCTTGAAGATCAGCAGCCTCTTCCATTATAAGGAACGCTGAGACCTGAGGGCACTTCGACACTGGAGGATGATCATGTATACACGGATTTTGACAACGCTTGATGGCTCGAAAGTCGCGGAGCAGGTTCTACCCTATGCTCGCTTTCTGGCCAAGGAGCTGGCAATTCCCGTAGAGCTCTTGGGCATTATTGACACTGTGCCACTCGCCGATTTTGCTGAAGCTTGGCAGGGACGCGACTTCGACACGCTCATTGCAGAAGAACTCAGAGCGACGACCGAATATCTCGAAACGAGCGCGCGATCTTTTGAAGGATCTCAAGTCGTATGTTCGGTACTGAAGGGAGCACCGGAAGAGGTGATCATAGAGAAGGCGGCGGCCGACGAAAAGACCCTAATTGTCATGGCCACGCATGGCCGATCTGGAATTCAGCGCTGGCTCTTGGGGAGCGTTGCCGACAAGGTGCTGCATGGAGCGGCCAACCACCTGCTGCTCGTGCGCGCGACGGAAGAAGGTAAAACGGATGGCGAGGCCGCCTTGAAAACCGTCGTGGTGCCACTAGATGGGTCGCCGCTGGCGGAGCAGGCGCTCCCGAGTGTCGAGGCGCTGGCCAGGAAGATGCAACTCGGAATCGTTCTGATGCGCGCGTACGCGCTGCCGTCTGCGGTTTCAGCCGAGGAATATGGAGCCTATTCCGAAGATTTTATCGCTCATTTCGAGGCCGACGCACGGGACTACCTTTTAGAGAGAGCCGAAGAGTTAAAGCGGAAAGGTATCGGGGGCGTTTCGACGGCGGTGAATCTCGGTTACGGTGCAGACGAAATTATCGAGCTTGCCCGAAAAACCTCAGATAATTTTATAGCCATGTGCACCCACGGCCGCTCGGGGCTTCGCCGATGGATGTTGGGAAGCGTGACCGAAAGGGTCGTGCGTCACTCAGGTGATCCTGTTCTGATTATTCGGGCGGCCTGATTGCGACGATCGGAAATGTCACGGCATCTGAAATTCAAACGTCTCCGGTCTGATGGTCAAGACAGGGCAAGGCGCTGTACGCGCGACCCTCTCGGCGACACTCCCGATTAGCATGTAGGGTAGTCCGGTTCTACCGTGCGTGCCCATGACGATCACATCGGCTTTTAAATCTTGCGCCTGACGAACAATAGCGCTGGGCGCGTCGCCTTCTGTCACAGATTTCTCCCAGTCAATGTTCTCCAAAGGCAAACCGGAGAGGAAGGCTTCCCATTCAGGCTCGATTTGTTCGGGCGTAGGTGGTGAAATCGGCAGCGACACACCCAAATCGTGGACATACCTAACCGCATACGAGCGTTGGTCCATCACATGAAAAAAAACCACGCGCCCATGGAAACTCTTTGCAAGCATGAGCGCCTCCTCAGCCGCTAGTCGGGCGGCCGCCGAAAAATCGCTGGCGACTAAAAATGTCTTGGCTTCAGCGCCGAGAGGTATTTTTGCCATCAGTACAGGTACGGCCGCCTTGCGCATGACTCTTTCGCTTGTACTACCGAAAACCGGCTCTTGTGGTTGGGATGCACCACCGACCACGATCAGGTCAGCCAGCCAGGCTCTTTGGGCGACGATAAGTTCAACAAACGGTTTGCCCGTGCGCACTTCGTATTCTGCTTCCAGTCCGGCGAGCTCCGCGCCTGCCACTATGATCTTCAACCTTGCGCCGGCTTTCTTTGCGATCTCATCAACAGGGTACGGGGAAGTAAGGGGATGCGAGAGCCTTTGATAGGGCTCAAGAGGCTCTACGACATGAACCACGTGAAGCGCAGCAGCGCAGCGTCTGGCAACTGCTGCTGCCGATTTTAAAGCTACTTCTCCGCTGGAGCTCAGATCATGACCCACAATAATCCTCTTCAGTTCTTTCATACGCTCCTCTTTTCTGATCCACCGCGTGTGCGCGAGCTAATGCATTCCAACATGCTGGTGATTATCACCCTTATGCTCCTGCTAACCCGCGGCGAGAATCTTAGACTGCGAATTTTGCAAGATCGCAATCACGTCGTCATCGGTGACCTGGCCAAAATCCTCAAAAAATTGGCCTACGGCATAGAATTCGGCCGGCACGTTCAAGCACACCATCGCATCGCACTCGTGTAACATCATTCGAGCCGCTTTCTTCGATGCCACGGCTACGGCGCCCACGAGTTTTTTGGGATCTCTGGCACGCACCGCGCGCAGCGCCGCCGTCAGGGTCGAGCCGGTGGCAATTCCATCGTCTACGACGATAACAATGCGGGCGTGCGGATCGATCGGCGCGCGCAAGGGCGTGTACTTGGCGCGCCGTTGTCGAAGAATCCCAAGCTGGCGTTGCTTTTCGCCCTCGAGGTAAACAGGATCCAGATCCGCCGCCCATTCGCTGACGAAGGCGTTGCCATTCTCATCGATCGCGCCGATGGCCAGTTCAGGTTGCTCAGGATGGCTGAGCTTGTGTACCAATACGACATCAAGGTCCCCGCCAAGTGCGTCAGCGATGATTCCGGCCATCGGGACGGCCCCCCGTGGGACACCCAAGACGAGCGGGTTTTGGTCTTTGTAATGCACGCTTAATCTTTCGACCAGCAACTGCGCGGCATGCTCGCGATCTCTGAATCGCATGGTTCACCTCCCGCTTCCTTAATGCTAGGCGCCGTGCTGCTCGAGCGCTTACCGTGCTCCATATCCCGAGCCGCTGACGGCGATCATATCATCTCGGTTCTCAACGGCTACAACTTGCTGCCCTTCAAGGTGACTCTGCGCCGGGACTCGTTCCGCATGTACGTGGACGTCTACTGATCGGGCACAACCTGCTTCTTAGCGGCAACCGGATGAGGAGCCCCCGCAGCCATAGAAGACGCATATGACGTGCCATTTTCGGACTATTCTGGCACATCGGATCCCGCTTTTACCCGGCTGAGTTTGACCTGCAATCCCTTGACAGTTAGGCCCAGCGTTCTTAAGTTTTAACAGCGGCAAGTCCTACGGATTCCTACCGTTTTTAGCAAAATCTCGGCCTGATTGGTTGGTTGATCAAAGCGCCGCCGACGGCGATCAAAGGAGCGACTATATTAACGAGCCTTCATGAACCTATGCCGGGTTACGGCCGTCTAATATTAAATCCGAGATCTATTGAACAAGCGAGGCGCATAGGTCAAGCTGTTTATTGAGGAGATTATCATGCTATCGCCAATCGACACCGAAAGAAACATGAACGAAGATATGGAAAACCATGATCTTACTGGTGTCAGCACATTACATGAAGAAGATTTGGAGTCCTCCGCCGACGTCGAAAACAGCGAAGACCTCCCCGAGCAGGAGGAGGAAGCTCAAGAGGACGCGTCCGATGCCAAGCTAGGTTCTGTGCAGCAATACCTCCACGACATCGGCTCGGTGCCGTTACTTTCGCGCGAGCGCGAGATCGAGCTCGCCAAGGAAATCGAAGACGCAAGCAACCAGATTTTCGAGGCGCTATTTTCCATCCCGTTTGCCTTGCGACGGATCACCGAACTCGCCGAGCACGTCGCCAGCGGACAACTCGAAATGCACGAGGTCGTTGGCAAGTCGGATGACGGCGAGAACGGTGAGAACGCCCTCGACCCGAAGCCGTTTCTCCGGCAGGTCGGAAAGTTGTCGCGTCTGCTGAGAAACCGCGAAGCCATCGTGCGCGAGCTCAAAAGATCGCGCCTGTCGCAAGAACGCCGCGATCGGCTGAGCCGCCATGAGCGCGCGAACATGGCGCGCGTTTTCGAGGCTGTCCGCTCGCTCCATCTGTCTTTCGATCAGCGCGAACAGATTGTCCAGCAGGTCGGAAGGCTGACGGCTCGGATTGCGGGGTTAGAGCAGAAAGCCGTCGATTATCCGAGAAAGAAGAGCGCTACAGCCGCTGAGATCGAAGCAGTCGAAAAGATCGTGGGATTGAGTGCGGCACGGCTAAAAGAACAGATGGGTCTGATTCGTGAAGGCGAATCCCGTGTAAAGGCCGGCAGAAAAGAGTTCACCGAGGCCAACTTGCGCCTGGTGGTCAGCATCGCGAAGAAGTATGTCAATCGCGGCTTGAGCTTCCTCGATCTGGTTCAGGAAGGCAATCTAGGCTTGATGCGCGCAGTAGAAAAATTCGATTATCGCCTGGGCTTTCGCTTTTCCACCTATGCAACTTGGTGGATCCGTCAGGGGATCACACGCGGCCTGATTGATACCGGCCACACGATCCGGGTGCCGGTTCACCGCGTGGAGTCGCGCAATAAGGTCATTCAGACCGCTCGCGAGATGCAGCGTAAGCTGGGTCGCGACCCGAGCCCCGAAGAGCTGGCCCGCGAGCTCAGACTGCCAATTGCGGAGTTGCTCAAGCTGGTGCAAACCCACGGCGAGCCGGTATCGTTGCAGACGCCGATCTGGGAAGACGGCGACGAGCTCGGCGATTTTGTCGAAGATCGCGTGCGGCCCTTGCCGGAAAATCAGGCGCTCGAAGGTGTGTTGCGCGCCGAAGTCAGAAAAGCCTTGGCGGTTCTCACACCGCGCCAGGAAACCGTGCTGCGAAAGCGCTTCGGCATCGAAGAAAAGCGCGACTACACTCTCGAAGAGTTGGGCGAGATGTTCGCCGTGACCCGCGAGCGCATCCGGCAGATCGAGCAGCGCTCGCTGCAGATCCTGCGTAATCCCAACCGCCGAAAACCGATGCTGCCCGGCGGCAAACCGGTTCCCATCGATCCGACATTGAACTGATCGAAAGGGCACGCATGCCGTGCCCTTTTTTATTCTTCTTTAACCGCTAATTTGTCGATCTTGCGGTAAAGCGTGGAGAGACTCAGGCCCAGCAGTTCCGCCGCGCGGAGTTTGTCGCCACCGGCCTTCACCAGCGTGCGTTCAATGTGACTCTTTTCATAAAGCTCGACGGCTTTGGCTAAGTTGTCCTCGGCACTCACCTCGTCGTTCTCCGCCGAATGCCCGTGCCCGGGCAGATCGCCGGGCGCGATCCACTCGCCGTTCCCCAAGATCATCGCCCGCTCCAAAACATTGTCGAGCTCGCGGATGTTGCCTTTCCACGGCTGCGACATAAGGAGTCGCATGGTTGCGCTGTCGACGCCTTTGTAGCTGGTCTTCATTTCAGAGTTATGGCGGTGGATCAGATACTCCACCAGCCCGGGCAAATCCTCGAGCCGCTTGCGCAGCGGCGGAATATTGATCTCGAAAACGTTCAGCCGATAATAAAGATCCTCGCGAAAGCGGCCGGCCTCGACCTCCGCCTTGAGATCGCGATTGGAGGCGGCGATGATGCGCACGTTCACCTTGACTGGCGTCGTCGAACCGACCGGCATAATGGTCTTTTCCTCGAGCACGCGCAGCAGCTTGGGTTGCAGGCTGAGCGGCATTTCGCCTATTTCATCGAGAAAGATCGTGCCGCCGCGCGCTCGTTGGAATAATCCCTCTTGCGAATTCACCGCTCCGGTAAAAGATCCTTTGATGTGTCCGAACAATTGGCTTTCTAAAAGATTTTCTGGAATCGCGCTGCAATTCACCGGCAGAAAAACGCTGTCCTTGGACAAACTGTTGGCATGAATCGTACGCGCCACGACTTCCTTGCCGACGCCGCTTTCACCGCTGATCAAAACCGTGGTCGGCGTCGGGGCCACCTTTTTGATCATAGTGACGATGTCGTGCATCGCCGGGCTGCGGCCGAGCGGGCGGTCCGGACTAAAATGACCTTCAATTTCGCGCCGCAATACTTGGTTTTCCCATGCCAGTTGGCGGTGCAAAATCATGCGCCTTACTTTGCGCTGTACCTCCTCGAAGATGAGCGGCTTAAGCAAATAATCCTGAGCGCCCAAACGCATCGCTTCGACGGCCGTTTCCACTGAGGCATGCGCCGTCATGAGCATAATCAGGCTTTGCGGGGATACCTCGCGCGCATGCTCGAGCACCGCAATGCCGTCCGCCTCGGGCATCATAAGATCGCTGAGAATGACGTCGAGATCGAATTGATCGATCAACTCCTTGGCGGCCTTACCATTCGCGGCCTCATGAACCTCGTAACCTTCACCTCTCAAAAGTTCCGCCAAGCTCTCTCGTGCAGAGTCCTGGTCTTCAACCACCAAAATCGTCCCGGGCATTCATTTCACCTTGTTTTGTCAAGAATCGGAAGGTAAGTGCATTTCATTCTCAATTTTGAGACAGCGATACGCCCACCGCCTCGTAGGGACTTATATTAGCAATAGCGAAGCCAGCACGAAAAACGCAATTGCCGATGCGCAGAGATCACTCGCCACCGTTGATCCTGACGGGTGAGCTGAGCGGCAAAATGATCCGAAAAGTTGTCCCTTCTCCGAGCCGGCTATCATAGGTGATCACGCCGCCGTGCGCCGCAACAATTTGCCGCACAATGATGAGTCCCAACCCACTGCCTTCTTTTTTAGTCGTAAAAAACGGCGCAAAGACATCCCTATCGGGTGTAATGCCCGTCCCAGTATCGGAAACTGCGATAATGATGTCATCGCCGCTGCGGCTGGCTTCGATGGTGAGCTTGCCGCCGTGCACCATTGCCTCGATCGCGTTCTTCAGGACATTAAGCAGCGCCTGCTTCAGTTTATCTTCGTCGATATCGACCGCGGGCAGGTCAGCCGCCGAGCTACGCATAACGATGATGCGGGATGCCTCGCATACCGGTCGTTGCAGATCGACAACTTCGTCGAGCAGTGTAAGCAGATGTGTCGGACGAAAGCGATACGCTTGTTTGCGTGCAAGCGTCCGAAACTCTTGCACGAGTTGATTGAGCCGGCCGATTTCCCTTTTGACCTTGAGGATATCTGCGGCAACGCGCTCGTCGGCCGACGGCTGGCGTGCCAATCTCTGCTCGAGCAGTTGCAGCGTCAGATAAATGCCGTTGAGCGGGTTGGCGATTTCATGGCCGATCCTGGCCGCCGTCCCGCCAATCGCTGCCAGTCTTTCGTTCTCGACGGCGCGGACGTGCAGCTCGGCGGCCTCTGAGACGTCGCGCAGGAATGCCGCGTAATGCACTTCTTCGTCAACTTCGATCTCGGTCACCGATAGCTCGACTGGGAATTCCGTGCCGTCTTTGCGCTTCGCGGTAACCTTGCGGATCCTGCCGATCGCATGCGGTTCGCGCGTGCGCTCATAGCGCGCCACGTACCCGTCGTGCTCGCTGGCGTAGGGCTCTGCCATCAAAAGATTGACCTTGCGGCCGACGATTTCTCCCGCCGTATAACCGAAAATGCGCTCGGCCGAAGCATTGAACAGAACGACGCAGCCGCGCCGGTCGATCGACACCACGGCATCCTGCGTCGTGGCGACGAGGTGGCGCAGCCAGGATTCGCTCCGTTGAATCGCCGCCTCGGAACGTCGCTGCCCGATCGCTTGAGACAAGAGATGAGCGACCGACTCCAGAAAATTGATTTGCTCGATATGAAAAATCAGGCTCCTGACCGAGTGCGCCCCCAGCACCCCGAACGGCCGGTCGCGACCCGGGATGACAACGGTCGCGCCGCTAACGATGCCATGATCGAGCAGCAGAGGCGCGCCGCTGAAGCGCCAATCATTAGGCAAATCTTTAACGATCACCGGCTGCCCCGAAGCCAACGTGTAACCCGCATGCGACCGGTTTCCTGCTTCCACTGTCGCGCGACCGACGAGCCCGTCGCGCCAGCCCAACCCGGCGCGCAGCGTCAGCGCTTGACCTTCCGGTCCAAGCTCCAAAATTCCGCAAAACTCAAC
>JAICHC010000051.1 GCA_025922795.1 Candidatus Binatia bacterium
GATCGGAAATTTTTTGCGATCGACTTGATCGCTAACTAACTTAGCGCCTTGGCGTCTTTGCGGGAGAAACTCCGAGGAATGGAAGCATGACGAAGATTTTTTGGGTGACCTGCCCGCAATGTCAGGGCGAATTTTATTGTCACTATCAGGAGCTCCGGCGCAAGAAAATCAAGCTTCTTTGCCCCTATTGCAGTCATCAATTTCTGGACGAGGAAAGCTCTAAGATCGTCGAGTGAGGTTTAGTCATGGAATCCACAAGCGCGGCAAACCGATCGAGGGATCAAAATTTGTCGGATGTGAAGCCCAAGGGGATCGAGCTCCGTAGCTTCATCGAAAACATCCGGCGGGACCATCCGGAGGAAGTATTGACCATCAGCCGGGAAGTCGATCCCCGCTTTGAGATCACGGCTTTGGTGGTCAAGCTGGAACAAGAAAGACGGTTTCCCATTCTGTTCTTCGAAAATGTTCGAGGCAGCAAATTCCCCGTCGTGACCAACGTGCACGCGTCGCGCCGCCGCCTCGCCTCGGCCATCGGCAGCGAGCCGCGCAGCGCCGTGGCGAACTATCTGAAGCGGATTGAAAGCCGCATTCCGCCCAAAGAAGTCGCCAGCGGTCCAGTGAAAGAAGTCGTCGTAACGGGCGAACAGGTCGACCTCCGTGCCATCCCGCAAATCGTTCATCATCAGGATGACGCCGGACCCTACCTTACGGCTGCGGTCACGTTAGCGCGAGATCCATTGAGCGGACGGCTCAATTGCAGCTTCAACCGGCTGATGTTCCTCGACAAGAATCACACGTCGATTCACCTGACCTTGGCCAAGCACCTGTGGGAATTCTATACCAACGCGGAAAAAATGAACCAGCCGCTCCAGGTCGCGGTGATTCTGGGCGCTCATCCCGCCTGGTCGCTGGGCGCGCTCAATATCGGCTCCATCGACGAAGAAGAATTCTACTTGATGGGATCGCTGGCCGGCGCAGCGATGGAAGTCGTCGGCGCAGAGACCATGGACCTCAAAGTTCCAGCGCACGCGGAGATGATTCTTGAGGGCGAGATTCTTCCCTTTGAAAGGGTAGATGAGGGACCGTTCGGCGAGTTCACCGGCTATTCGCTAGGCAGTCGCAAGCGCGAGGTCTTTCACGTCAAGACGATCACTCATCGTAAGAACGCTTTTCTCCACGACATTGCAGTCGGCCACCTGGATCATTTGCTGCTGTCCACCATCCCGATGGAGGCCAATCTCTTCCGCTCGGTCAAGGCCATGGTGCCGTCGGTCAAAGCGGTGCGCATCCCCGCGCCGTTTACGGTTTATGTGTCGATCGAGAAAAAAACCGAGGGTCAGGGAAAAAACGCTATCCTGGCGGTGCTCGGCGCCGACCTGTATATGAAGCACGTCATCGTCGTCGACCATGACATCGATATCTTCAACGACCAGCGCGTGCAGTGGGCCGTCGGCACGCGTTGCCAGGCGGATCGCGACGTCATGATCGTCAGCAACGTCGGCGGCTCGGATCTCGACCCCTCCGACTTGAAGGACGGTGTGACGGCGAAGATGGGCATTGACGCCACGGCGAAACCTCTTCTCGGCAGCTTTACTCCCAAGCACAGGGTCCCCCAGGAAGTCTTCGACCGGCTCGACTTGAAAGACTTCGTCCCGGCTTCGTGGTTGGCGCAAAGAGCCGGCAAGCGGTGAAGAAGACAGTTCACCACGGAGTGATTCATGAGCTTACGCTCGCCTACAGAAGATGAAAATAGGGGAATTCCCCTCGCCACGTTTTTCCCGCTGACTCGTCATTCCCGCGCACGCGGGACTCCAGATTTATCTCCGCCCCAATTAGCCTGGATACCCGCTTTCGCGGGTATGACGGAACGCTGCGGTTACTTCGTGCTCTTCGTTCTATAATTCATCCACGCACGGTATTTTCAAAGAGGCATGAAGGACAGAAGGGTTCGGATACTTGATTCTTTCAAATTCGTGCGCCGTTTCCGACTTGAAATTGCCTCGTCTCGTTGGACTTTGCCGTGCCCATCAGGTAAGAGAGGTCAGTTTCCGAGTTAGCTCCGTTTGGAGGTTTTGACTATGAAGATTTGTCATTACAACAGTAATCAGGCCGGCGTCGTCGTTGGTAATAAAGTCGTGAATATCGGTGATAGCTTGATCAAGGCGGGACTCGCGCGTCAGGGTTATACCATGCTCGAAATCATCGACGCGCTGGCGAATAATCCGTCGGCCATGCAGATTGCGCGGGACGCCGCGAGCAGCACCGGCGGTGAGGATCTATTGTCGGTGAAGCTTCTCGCGCCGATCACCAATCCGGGGTCACTATGGGCGGCCGCCGCGAATTACTACGCCCATCGAGCGGAAATGGTCGACCGCATGGGAAGCGCCAACAAAGAGATCAAGAATAAGGACGACTTGATGGCGGAGTTTTTCCTCAAGCCGACCTCATCCATCATCGGTCCCGGTGACACCATCATCCTGCCGAAGATTTCCAAGCTGGTCGACTTCGAATGCGAGCTTTGCGCGGTTATCGGCAAGCGCGCGCGCAAGGTGAGTGAGGCTCAGTCGCTCGAACACGTATTCGGCTACACGATCTGCTGGGATATCAGCCAGCGCGACCCGTGGGGTAAGGGCATGCACAACACGCGTAACATTCGTAAGGGCTTCGATACCTTCAGCGCCTTGGGTCCCTGGATTGTCACGCGCGACGAAATCGACGAGCCGCAAAATTTATCGATTAAAGTGCTGCAGAACGGTAAAGAGGCGATGGTGGCGCACACGAGCGATATGATTTGCGGCCTGCGCGAGCATATTCGTTTTCTGTCGAGCTGTTTGACGCTACGGCCCGGAGATTTGATTACAACTGGGACGCCGGCGGGTGTGAGCAAGCTCAATTCCGGCGATCATCTGCACGGGACCATTGAGAAGATCGGCAGCATGGAACTGCATGTGATGGCCGAAGGGTAGATCCAATTTCTGTCTTGGGGAAAACAAACATGCCGGCAGCGCCCAAAGCCAATCCGCCAATTCGCATCTTGCTTGGTCCCGGTCCGAGCCCGGTACATCCGCGCGTGCTCGAAGCCATGGCACTTCCTGTCGTCGGCCATTTAGATCCAAAGTTTCTGGAAATCATGGATCAGAACATGGCCATGTTGCGCGAGGTCTTTCGGACGAATAATCGCCTGGCGCTCCCCATGTCAGGTACGGGCAGCGCTGGGATGGAGACGTGTTTCGTCAATCTCGTCGAACCGGGAGACAACGTATTGATCGGTGTCAATGGCGTTTTCGGAACGCGGATGGTCGACGTGGCGCAACGTTGCGGTGCCCAGGTCGATACCGTGGAGGCGGAGTGGGGCACGGCGCTCGACGCGCAGAAGTTCAAGACCGCTCTAGCGCAAAAAAAATATCAGCTGGTCGCGATCGTTCATGCCGAAACCTCGACAGGCGTGTTGCAGCCGCTCGATGACATTGCCAAACTCGTGCGCGAAAGCGGTCCGCTGTTTTTGGTCGACACGGTAACTTCTCTCGGCGGCGCGCCGGTGAGCGTCGACCGGCTGGGCATCGACGCCTGTTACAGCGGCACTCAGAAATGTTTGGGTTGCCCGCCGGGCCTGTCACCGGTGACGTTCAGCGAGCGCGCTGTCGAGGTGCTCCGTCATCGCAAAACCAAAGTTCAAAGCTGGTATCTCGATCTTTCGATGATCGAAAAATATTGGGGCAGCGAGCGCGTCTATCATCACACGGCGCCGATTTCGATGAATTATGCCCTCCATGAAGCGCTGCGTCTCGTGCTCGAGGAAGGATTGGAGGCGTCGTGGAAACGGCATCGCCAGGTGCATGAAACCTTTGTCCGCGAGATGCGCAAGCTCGAATTGGAGCCTGCGGTTGCCGAACCGATCCGCGCGCCGATGATCAACACGGTCAAAATTCCCGAAGGGGTCGACGATCCGAAAGTGCGCCAGCGCCTGTACGATGACTTCAACATCGAAATCGGTGCCGGCCTGGGTCCGCTCAAAGGAAAAGTTTGGCGCGTCGGTTTAATGGGGCATGGCGCACGCGTCGAAAACGTCGAAATCCTCGCTCAAGCTCTGAAGCAGCTGATCTGAAACGGATCCCACGCCACGAGCGCCACACCGGCTTCGTCCAGAGTCCCGTGTCCGGCGTCTAGCGTTAAAACCCAAGACTCGAAACGTTAGACTCTAGACGGCCTTCCGTAAAGTTGCGCGACCCATTCGCCGTAACCATTATAAACTTGAGTTGCGCGGCGCTCGCCGGTGCCGATCATTTTTTCCGTCGCCTGGGACCAGCGCGGATGCGGAACTGCCGGATCGACATTGGCGACGAAATCGTACTCTCTGGGCCGATTGCTGTTCCAGAACGTGCGCGGCTGTTCCGCAGTAAATTCAATCTTTACGATAGACTTGATGCTCTTAAAGCCGTACTTCCACGGCACGACGAGCCGCAACGGCGCGCCATGCTGCTTGGGCAAGGGGTGCCCATAGATCCCGGTCGCGATCAAAGTCAGTTCGTTCATCGCTTCGGCCATCGTCAACCCTTCCACGTAGGGCCACGGGCCGTACCCAGGGCTCTGGTTCGGCGCTTCTTCCGGCTTCATGAACGTGACGAAGCGAACGTACTTCGCCGATGACAGCGGCCGGACACTCTTGATGAATTTACGCAACGGAAAACCGGTCCAGGGAACCGCCATGGCCCAAGCTTCGACACAGCGAAAACGGTAAAGCCGCTCCTCGAGCGGCATAGCGCGAATCAGTTCGTCGATATCAAACACACGAGGTTTTTCGACAAGGCCGCCGACTTCGACTTGCCAGGGAGATGTGCGCAGACGCGCCGACTTCTTATAAACGCCGCCTTTCCACGTGCTGAACTCATAAAAATTGTTGTACGATGCCGCGTACGCTTCATCGGTCAGCGGCCGGTCCAGTCGAAAGCGCGCGTCGCGCGGCGCCGGGTAGAGGTCGGCCGCCGGAGGATTCTGCTGCGCGCCGATCGCTGGCGCCTCTCGTGCCGGCCCGCATGCAGGAAAAGCCGCTCCGGCGGCTAGGAGCCCGACATAGCCGGCGATTCCGAGGAATCGCCGCCGCTCGAGGAACACACACTCAGGCGTGATATCGCTCTCCGATATTTTCCTCGGTCCCTGTTGAGAAAGGTATGCCATGGAAAGAAAGCGGCTAAGCCGCTTCATCCTATCCGCAGCGACAGGTTTGCACAATCGCGGATGGAGTTTCGTCAGACCTGGCGCCAGGGGGCTCGAGGACTTTTGCGACCTCAGGCTTAGGGAAATCTCTATGCTCGGGTGCGCCCGGCTTCCGGTCTCGCCGCCCTCGCGCAGGTGCGCAAGTGTTGTCGGGTTCGGGTAAATTGGTTACTGGTGCGCGACTTCGAGAGGAGTGACGAACTCTTTGCGAATAAAACCGGTTCGACCATTGGCGCTGGCACGAACTTCGAGCCAGTCACCGTGACGGCGGAGCACAGTCACCTTCGTGCCGATTGAAAACGTAGCCAATGAAGGCGACGAAAAGTCTGGATCCTTGCGCAGTACCGTGGCGTATTTGATTCGGAATTCTTTTGCATCCGGTTTGACCACGGTGGTGGGTCGCGGGTTGGGTCGAGCGGGGCCGCGCGCCACAACTGCTGGTTGAACCGGCACTGAATTGCCTAAGGGTGATGCCCCCGGAGTCTTTTCAGCCGCTGGCACTGTAGATTTTTCCCACTGCACGAGCGTTGTGATGTCCATACCTTCATGGACGAACAGAAGCGGGCAGTCGACTTGCACATCCTCCTCTACAACCTCGCTAAAAGACCATTTCGAGGCCGCCGAGATCACAGCCTGTTTGAAGTCATCGTCGTTGAGACGTGACGAGAGCTCGCGGACCTGACTCACGACGCCCGTTGGCCCGATGCTAAGTTGCAGAGTTAAGCCGCCGGTCAGGTTCGAATTGTTAAAGATCTTTTGGCGGTACAGTGCGCGAATTTCTTGCAACTGACTTTCGATTCGCGCAGCAATCTTATCTAGATCGATCTCGCTCTCTTTGACGCCTTCGACACGGAAGCCAAGGTCGCGCGCAAAGAAGACCATGTCACCGAGCGCCATGTTCATAGCGCGAACAGGTCTTTTGCGCTCCGTTTGCTGAGCCGGACGTGGTGCTAGTGCTGCATCGTTCTTGGGCGGCTCGGTACCGATGTCGTAACCAAAGTACACTACGCCCAATCCGATCACACAGCTCGCGATTCCTACAATGCCCTTGAATCCGACCGGCGACTCATGATTCCTACTGTTCATAGACAAAGTTGCTGCTCCACCAGAATTTAATTGCGCGGTTTCAAAAGCAAGTTCTATACCTCCGAGCGATTTCGTCTTTGCCGAGGAGAGAGTGAGACCGGCTACCGTCGCACTTGGCGAAGCTTGAGTGAACTTTCAGGAACAGAGCGATGTTTGGCAAGCAGCTGCCTTGGCGCAGGTGTCTGCGATTGTCGCAAGCGTTTGATCGGGCCATGCGCACTAGAGCGATGCGACTGAACAGTTTTCGCCGCGTTAAACGAAGTTTGCGGTGGCACAGCCGTTCATCTCGAGGCACGCGCGGGTCAGATGGGAGCTTTGAATGCTGGAAGTCAGAGCGATCAAACAGAGCCAGCTTGATGCTAACTAATTCCCGAGCACCTTTTTCATTCTTTCGATACCGCCGGAGATTGGCTCATGACTTCTTTGGCGAGTTTCTCCATCTCGATACCGCCTACCGGCTCCAAATCCTGCCGCGCTTTTCCGCGTCCACTTTAAGCGCGGGATCCTTTAGCGCGCTGGCGAAGGCGCTGCGGAGAATCACTAACAAACCGCAGTGTGTCCAACATCGAGCCCGCATTCAGGTCGAGGAAAAAATAAACGAGTTTCACCCGGATTGTGTTAAAAAGAAGTGATGTCGACTGCGACCACGGCGAAAGCTGTCTACACGGTAGTGGCGGCACTCATGTGGCTTGCGTGCTGCCCAACGTCGTTACCGGCGCAGGAGATCGTCACGCTGCTGGCGAGACCCGGCGTGACGCAGTCCTATTTCCTGACGAGCAAACCGAAAAATCTCCAGGCGATGGCGATTTTGTTTCCCGGCTCCGGCGGCTTGATCCAACTGCGTACGGAGAGCGGTCGGGTCAGGTTCAACCAAGGAAACTTTCTGGTGCGCAGCCGGGCGGAATTCGTCAGGCGCGGAGTCACCGCTGGGATCATCGATGCGCCATCGGACCAGCAAGCCGGCTGGGGCATGAGCGACGAGTTTAGACGCGGCGCCTTGCATGTCACCGACATCTCGGCGGTGGCCGACGATATGACGAAGCGTTTTCCCGGAACTCCGCTGTTTCTCGTCGGCACAAGCCGCGGCTCGGTGTCCGCGGCGGCGTTGGGGGCGAAATTGACGGGACAGATCGCCGGCGTCATTCTGACCGCCACGATGTTTCAACCGGCCGGGCGAAAATCGAACGAACCGGGGCCGGGTCTGTCGGGTTTTGACTTTGCGTCGATCAAGGCGCCGGTTCTGTTCGTGCATCACGTCGACGATCAATGCGAAGTGACGCCCTACGGCGACGCGGCGCGACTGGTCGATCAATACCTCTTGGTCAGTGTGTTCGGCGGCAGCGCGGCCCAGTCTGGGCGCTGCGAGGCCTTTAGCCAGCATGGCTTTTACGGTAAAGAAGCGGAAACGGTGGCAGAGATCGTCAACTGGATGCTTAAGAAGCCGTTTCGCACTGAAGTGAAGTAAGTTAAGAGGCGCCGATCATGATCGAGCTTAAGCCGATCGACAGAGTCGAGATCTTGAGCGTCATGGATAATTCCATCGACGTGTTGATGAGCAGCACACCTGTCGCGAAGAGGGCCAAGCGAGATCGCGATGCCCTCTCCAAGGCGCAGCTCCGCGCCGAGCACGGCGTCTCGATGCTGGTGACGACTTACGAACGCGGCAATAAAGACTCATTTCTGTTCGACACCGGCGTGACCGTCGACGGGGTGTTGCACAACATGGACGTGCTCGAGGTCAAGGGCAACGAGCTCCACGCGGTAGTGCTCAGCCACGGCCATACCGATCACACCCGCGGCTTGCTGGGTTTTATCCGACGCTATGGCCGGCCGCGGGTGCCGATTGTGCTTCATCCGGACGCTTACCTCAAGCGCAAGAACGTTCAGCCCGACGGCCATGAGTCGGAGCATATTCCGCCGAACAAGAAAGATCTGGAATCGGAGGACGTCGAGATCATCGAGGAGCGCGGGCCGACGATGCTGATCGGCGGGCGAGTGCTGGTCACCGGGCAGATCCCGCGCACGACGCCGTTCGAAAAAGGCAGCCCGCATCAGGTCGCGTTGATCGAGGGACGCTGGCAACCCGATCCGTGGATTCACGACGATCAGGCGATCGTCATTAATGTCAAAGACAAAGGTCTTGTTGTGCTGACGGGTTGCGGCCACGCTGGCGTGGTCAATACTTTGAAATGCGCCCGCAAAATGACGGGAGTCCAACGAATTCACGCGGTGATCGGCGGCTTCCATCTCACCGGGCCGATTTTCGAGCCGATCGTCCAGCCGACGATTCAGGCGCTCAAACAATTCGCTCCGAGCGTCATCGTGCCGCAACATTGCACCGGTTGGAAGGCGACGCACCTGATCGCGCGGGAGTTTGCCAAGGCGTTTGTGCCCACTAGCGTCGGCACGACGATAGGGATCGGAGTGTAAACATTGGTTCAAATCGTTCAAGCCGTTCAAGAAGTTCAAATCGTTCGGAGAGAAGATGAAGATCGGGTTGTTCACTGAGTTCTCCTACCCCGGCAAGTCGGAGCAACAGACCTACGGCGAGGTCTGGCAACAAATCGTACTGGCCGACGAACTGGGTTACGATTTTTTTTCAACAACCGAGAGCTACGGTAAGGACCTGTTTTCCTGCTCGCCGTTTCCCCTCGGGCTGTACGTTGCCGCCGCCCAGCGGGCGCAGCGCATTCGGTTCTTGACCGGCATCATCAGCGCGCCGGTGCATCATCCGGCGATTCTAGCCAGCGAGATCGCCGCCGCCGATCTGCTCACCCTGGGGCGGATCATGGTCGGCATCGGCCGCGGCCATCCCTGGGTATTGAATCGGGTCGGCGTCAATCCCGCCGAAAGTACGGCGCGCTTCGAAGAAAGTATCCGCATGCTCGTCGAAATCTTTCAGTGTAACTACATCGAGAAACTCGACGGTCAATTCTGGCAGATCAGAGATTTTAAACTTAGCCCGCCGCCGGTGCAGCAGCCGCATCCGCCGATTTATATTGCTGCGGCGACCACGCCGGACAGCGCGATTTTCGCCGGAAAAATCGGCCGCGGACTGGTTCAGCCGGGTTATCTTGGAATTCCTTTCGACTTGGTGCGGGGGTTGACGGACATCTATCGCAAGAATCTTCCCTTAGCCGGGGCCAGTGACGTCGTGCTTGGAATTCATCTGCACGTCGCCCGCGACCGCGATCAAGCGATCGAGAATGGCGCGCTGGCATTGGCAACGCAAGCCGAGGTGTTCTTGAGCTCGAGCCAGAGCCGGCCCAATTTGAGCGGTGTCAAAGAGGCATACGCGACCAAAAGCGCATCGCGGATGGCATTTGAAAAATTGTGCACGCCTGAAAAAGCGCGCGAGGCGGTCGCAGCCGAGTGGCCGAACATCATGGCCATTTGGGGGACGCCGGCTGACTGCATCGATAAGATCAAGTTCTACGTGGAATCCATTCATCCTGAGCAACTTATGCTCAATATCGCCTCCGGTACGCTGGCGCACGACAAGGCGCTCGAATCCATGCGGCTCTTCGCCGAGGAAGTGGCCCCGGCGATTCGCGGTGGTTCAGTTGCTCGCAATAATCCCAGCGCGGCAGAGCCATAACTATTAAGGAGTTCATAAGTATCTAGACAACAGGGTTGGTTGGACACGAAGGGACGACTCGTTCCAAGCCCAGGCAAAGCGTCTGGGCGTCATCGGCCACCACCCGAGCCAAGCCCCGAGTGCTCAATTTTGGGCGTGGGTGCGAAAGCGTCCTTTGAGTCCTGGTGCCTGCGCTTTCCACGACTCGCCACTTCGGCCCAGTATGTCTACTAACTAACCTAACGAACTGCTTAGTAACCCTTCGACCAGCGAAAATTCGCCCAGCGAACC
>JAICHC010000052.1 GCA_025922795.1 Candidatus Binatia bacterium
GGGCGTCAAGGAACTTAAGGAGCTAGTTCAATTTCTGCGTAAAAATGACATTTCGACAATTGCCACTTATCTGAACGGCTTCTGGGACGATGACGAAGCAAAAATTCGCCAGCGCGCCAAAGCCGTCGATGAAATCGACCCTGACATCGTCATGATTCAGGTGCTAAACCCGATCCCAGGCTCGCCGATTTATAAAAAGGCCGTCAAAGAAAGCTTGATCGAAATCGACAATCTCAGTCTGTATGATCTCGAGCACTGCGTCATGCCGACCAAGCACCTCACGCGCCAAAAATTGGGCGAGCTGACGGGATGGGCTTTCCAGTCGTTCTACAGCAAGCCGGGCCGAGTTGAGCGCATTTTGAACGGTTACAGCTCTCCCTATGTCAAGATGAAGTTTTTGTCGTTCAAGAATAACGCCGCCAAATACGAAAAGGGCGCCGCTGAAGACGCCGTCGCCATTTAGCTTTTATCTCAGAATGGTTGAGCCATTGAACAGTCGGCCGCTTGAAGGAAAAGTCGTTCTGGTCACCGGCGCAAGCCGGGGCATCGGGGCAGCCACCGCGGTTCGTCTGGGCAAAGGCGGCGCTACGGTCCTCATCAATTATCACCAGAACAGGCAAGCCGCTGAAAAAGTCCTGCGAGAAGTCCAGAACGCTGGCGGCCGCGGGATGATTTTTCAAGCGGATGTGACGCGCCCAAACGAGATCCAAAAGATGGTTGGCGCCGCGACTCGTGAGCTTGGCACGATTAACGTATTGGTCAATAATGCCTATTTTCCCTTTGAAATCGGCCAGCTGCACGATCTTTCCTGGGAGAGTTTTCACAGCGCCGTCGAGCATGAGCTGTCCGCGTTCTTTTTTTGCGTGCGCGCGTGCTTACCGGCGATGCAACAAAATAAGAGCGGACGGATTATCGTCGTCAGCTCGCGCTTGGCGCAACAGCCGTTGACAAGATTGGGCTCTTACGCTGCTGCCAAATCGGCGCTCGAATCGATGGCGAACACGATGGCGATTGAACTAGGGCCGCTGGGCATCGCGGTCAACGTCGTTACGCCTGCGTTCACCCTCACGGATGCGTCAATGATCATGCCGGAGGCCTTCAGAGAGCACGTCAGAGAAACTCGGCCACTCAAAAAGCATCTCTATCCCGAAGATGTCGCGGGCGCGGTCGCATTCCTGGCCGGCGATGAGGCCAGCATGCTAACAGGCAGCCACATTCTGATTACCGGCGGAAGCCACCTGCAATTTTAAGGAATTTCTAATTAAACCAGTGAAAGTTGCAAACTTTTTCGGGGCAGTTCGCAGTCATCGCTGACTCGTGCGAATCTTTTTTCCTTGTTGAACTTTCCATGCTAACTCTCGATGAGATTGTCGCGAAGCTAAAAGAGATCGTCGGCCCGCGCCTGGTCTCAACGAACCCTATCGACAAGATCAACTATCAGCACACGCTCGCTTACGGTGCGTATAAGGCGTTGCCTGATATCATCGTGCGCGTCGAGTCGGACCCGGCGGGTCATCACAAACTCGCAGAGATTCTACGCTTCGCTAACGAGTACAAGATTCCGATCGTCGCCAAAGGCGGCGTCGGCATGGGCATCAGTTCACCGCTCCAAGGCGGGATTCTCCTCGACATGCTCGGCATGGATAGGATTCTCGAAGTCAATTCGACCCTACAATACGTGATCGCCGAAGGCGGCGCGAGCGTTTACGGCGTTCATCACGCGCTCAGACAGCATGGACTCATGCTGCCTAACTTCGGGACCTACGGACCCGCTGTGGTCATTGGCGCCATGATCAACAAAGGCGGTATCGGGTATGGCATGACGCGCTACGGTTGGATTGCTGATATGGTTCTCGGATTAGAGGTCATCCTCGCCAACGGCGAAACCATGCGTCTCGGCGCACTGGCCAATCAGGGCACGACATTCGGACCCTTTCAAAAATGGATTCATCTGCCCGATCTACTTGGACTCTTTACTCTGGCGGCCGGTTCGATGGGGATCGTCACCAAGGTTTGCCTGCGCGCGATTGAGGCCAAACGAGAGTGGCTGCACGACTATTGTTATTCATTTCGCCGTGATCAGTTGGCGGCGGTGCAAGACGCACTGGTACAACAGGTCAAAGGCGAAGGGGTCTACGACATCCATTTTACTGACCGGTGGCAATACCACTGGCCGATGGAGGAAGGATTGTACGACAGGAGCAAGATTCCGGACGACGGCTGGTTTTTTCTGAAAACGGTTCTGCTGGCCCGCGACTCCGAGGAGTTAGAGTTTAAAGAAAAACGCATGCGGCGGATTTATCAGGAAGCGTGCGGCGTCGACGTGCCGGAGATCGCCGATAAGACGATGGGCGCCAAGGCGCAGGAACACGGTCTACACGGCTGGCCGGACTGGCATATCATGGGACCGGACGGATGGTGCGGCACGGTGGTGCGCCACACCGGCATGTTCGCAGTCACATCTAAAATGTACCCGCTGACATTTTTAAAAGAGATGTACGACCTTGACGAAGCGGCGAAGCGCGAGTGCGGTCTCTGGGACGCGGATCACTCACCGCAGCACGACAGCTATGTCACGCGCGACTTCGGCATTAAGGAGGAATACTTCGTTTTTTACAACCCATACGACGAGGAGGACGTCGGCAAGCTGCGCCGGTGGATGGGCCTGGTGCAGCAATTCAGTAACGAACGCGGCGTGGTCTGGACGGCACCGACGCTCAGCACCAAGGGGGGACTGCCGTACCAGCGGCTGGGTAGCTTGTATGACGTGATCAAAGAAATTAAACGGCTGGTCGATCCGAACAATATTTTGAACCCGGGAGCGCTTTACTAACACACTGCTGAAAAACTTGTAACTTCGTTGCGTTCAATCGCCGCGCGCCGAAAGTAAGGTCTAACACGCGGATGCTCGTCGATTTTTGCCCGGCCTTGCCGCTGTGTTCTTTTTGAGCAGCCTGCAGTTCAAGTTTTCGACGGCTGCAGCTCGCAAAGGAGTAGTGTATGGGACTCGGAAAACAGGACTTTTCCGGCAAAAAGCTGGCGCCGCCGGAAGCTGACGCGGTGATCGCTGACCTAAGAAAATACTTGATGGAGATCGCCGAGCGCTGGCTCATGAAAGGACGCTTCCACACGGATATGGCCAATGGCACCTTGCCGATGGAAGCGATCAAAGTTTTTTGGCAGAACTGGTACGGTTTCGTTGCCGAGATCAATAATTTTCACGGCGTGGCTTACCAGCGCCACCTGCCGTTCTTCAAGCGCCATCCGGAGCTACAAAAACACTTCGCCAATCACGTCGCCGATGAGATGATCCATCCCAAGCCGCCCGGCCATATTCAAATCGTTCTTGAGCAGGGACGAAATTTCGGCCTGACCAATGACGAGATGATCGAGTACGAGATGTTGCCGGAGTGCCGGGCGTTTCTCGAATACTATCGCGGCGTGCTCTATGAAGGCACGATGGCCGAGTGGTGGGCTTCGTTCTGCGTCGAAGAAGCGGTCGGGCACTGGGCAAAATTTTTCGGCGGGGCGCTGCGCAAAAATTTTAACATCCCGGAAGACAAAATCGTCTACTTTCGTATGCATGCGCAGGCCGATCTCGAAGAGCACGACGGCGTGATGGCCCACGCCGACTTGGACTGGACCGTGCTGAAGAAGCTGCTCGAATCCGGAAAGGCGGACACGCGGCCGGGCTTCAATTTGGAATATTGCCTGCGCAGCGGCACTGCATACTTCGCCTGGTTCTTCGAAGGGGTTTACCAGTACATTAACCAAGAAGGGTTCTACAAAGCTTGATCATGTCCGAAGCCGCCGCAGCGCACGAGATCTCACCGCGGCCCTTGATGCGAATCTTGGGCGATTTTGCCAACAGTCAAATTCTTGACGCTTCAATCGAGTATGATTTTTTTACGCTGATTCACCAAGGCGCGCAGAGCGCGGGAGAAATCGCGCGGCAAGCCGGGACCGACCCGCGCGCGACGCGCATCGTGCTCGATAGCCTGCCCGCGCTCGGCTTGTTGGAAAAGCGCAATGGCAAATATTTTCTGACGCGAATGGCCGAGGTTTTTTTGGTAAAGGGTAAACCATCTTACGTCGGCGACTTCCGTCACGTGGCACTCGCGCTTTGGGACGGGATGGCCCATCTCAAGGAATCGCTTAAGACCGGCAAGCCTTTCAGCCGCTTGGACACGGGTACAGAGCTGCAGGTGTGGGAAAAGCTCGTACTCGGCATCATTGTGATCGCCGAGCCAGCTGCCAAGGCTCTGTGTGATCTGCTCAAAATCGGTAGCGAACGCAAAAGCATCAAAGTCCTCGATATCGCGGGAGGTTCGAGTATTTTCGGCATGACGATCTTGTCCCGTGACCCGACCGCGCAGGTCACGCAACTCGACTGGCCGAACGTCAATGCGGTGGCCAAAAAGGCTAACAGGGAGCGCGGGCTAGACGGCAAGATCCGCTTTATCGACGGCGAGCACCATACGGCGGCGATCGAAGCAAAATTTTATGACTTGGTTCTCGCCAGCAATTTCTGCCGCTTTGAATCACCGGAGGGCAATCAGGATCTTTTTGCCAGAGCCTACGGGGCGCTCAAGCCGGGCGGTATCTTTGTCGTTAACGACTTCGTGCCCAACGAAGAGCGCACCGAACCCACGTTTGCTTTGCGCTTTTCCGTCTACACACTGACCCATACGCCGGAAGGCGAATGCTGGGCACTATCGCAGTATTCAGACTGGCTAAAAAAGGCCGGCTTTAACTCCATTGAGACCCATGGCGACATTCCTAAAACGCTGCCCGGGACGACTCTGATGATGGCAAGAAAATAGCGGAGCTTGGAGAACCAGTCGCCTCTAATGCTGATTCCCATAAGCCCATCCTGGACTCGTCATTTTTGCTCGTCCCGAGATTAGCTCGAGCCGGGTCCAGGGCCTGGAGAGCCAGCCCTGCGGCAAATCTTCTCGGTTAATTGCCTGCTTAGACACTTCCAGAAACTCTCGGCCAAAACGCTCTAGCATTGGCAGTACCCCGATGCTAGACTGCCGGCCGTGCTGACTAGGGACCGATCCGTACTTTCCACGTTACGCAGCCGACCCTAGCACTGTCACGTCAGGGACACGCTCCATGCAGTACCTAGCTATTTGCGAGGACGACCTGCTATTTCAGTTCATGCGCAACGTTGCGGCGGAACGTGGGGAGGTGCGCTATCTGGTCGCGAACGAATCAGTTGCAAGATCGATTAGGCGGCAAGGGGGCGCGGTGCGCCAGGGCGATCTGCTCAAAGAAGAAACCTATAAAAAGGTCAATCTGCACCACGTCGACCAGGCGATCGTGTTTATTCGCGACGCGGAGACTCAAGAGCGCGTCTGCCGCTTGCTGCGCAATTTGGATAAAGGTGTATCGATTGTTTCCCTCACGTCGGGTAACAACGGCAAGCTCGAATCGGCTGATCCGCTCTTACGCCATCTAAAGCTCGCCGATATTTTTCAAGAATTTTGCGCCTCGCAACTGCTCGACACGCTGAACATAAAAAAGGTCGAACGCATTCGCTCACTGTTCGCCGAAGGCAAGAAGATCCACATTCTTCTGCAGCACGATCCCGATCCCGACGCGATCGGCAGCGCGCTGGCGCTGCGCGAGCTGCTTGGACGCAACCGGGCGACGACGCCGATCGTCACTTTCGGTGAAATCACGCGTCCGGAAAATCTGGCCATGATTCGGTTGCTCGACATCCAGATTGACCGGATTACACCTGAAGATCTTCATAAGGACGGGGCCCGATTAGCGCTTGTCGACGTGCAGCCGCCTTATTTCGGCCAACCTTTGGGAAGGGTAGACCTCGTCGTCGACCACCATCCAAGGCGGGTTGCATTCAGGGCCAGATTCGCCGACCTGCGGACTGCCTATGGCGCGACCTCGACGATTTTTACGGAGTATCTGCGCGCGGCGGGTATGGAGCCCTCGCAGCGGCTGGCTACGGCTTTAGTGTACGGTATCAAAACCGATACGCTGTTTCTCGAACGCGGCAGCAACCTCGCCGACCTAAGCGCGTTCAATTTTCTCTATCCGCTTGCCAATAAGGCGATGATCGCGAGGATCGAGCGGCCAGCCTTGCCCCGAGAAGACCTGGAAGCGATGGGACGAGCGCTGAGCCGGCTGCAGGTCGATAACGGTCTAGCCGTGATCCACTTGGGCGAGATCAACCGTGAAGACGTGATATCCCAGGTTGCCGAGTTTTGCCTGCAAATTGAGGGCGTCGATTGGGCCGTCGTTTCTGCCCTGGTCAAAGACCGCGTGGTCATTTCCGTGCGTAATGTCGGTTACGTCAAAAGTGCCGGTGAGATTATGAAAAAGCTTTACGACGATATTGGCAGCGCCGGCGGCCACCGCGCCATGGCGAAAGCCGTCGTGCCCCTTGATCGCTTCAAAGGCAGATTCGGCGAGGTGAGCGAAAGAGTTATTCGCGACGCGATGCTGCCGATGATCGTCGATCGCGATCAAATCGAGCTGCAACTGAATTAGTCCCACTTTTTGGATTCAAACTTTGCCGGCAGTTCATTCCTTGACAACTCCGGCTCCAGCGGACTAAAGGATGGAGGAACTGAACATTGCAGGGAGGTGGTTATGCCCAAAATTCGCCATTTGGCCATCCGTACCGAAGACACCGGAAAGCTTGCGTCGTTTTATATGGATGTGTTTGAGATGCAGATCCTCCACAAGGATAAAAACGAGGGTGGCGCCATTTATCTGACCGACGGTTATTTCAATCTGGCGATCTTGCCTAACCACGAACAGCAATCGCCCAACGGCCTCTATCACTTCGGATTCGAGGTGGAGAGCGGCGAGAAGATCGTCGAGAGAATGAAAAAGTTCAATCCTAACAAGCTGCCCAAACGGCGCCCCAACGGCCGGCCGTACGCAGAGACACGCGGTTCGGACATCGATGGCAACTACTTCGACATTTCCGAGCACGGTTTCCTGACGGTTGAGCCGGTCGGCGAAAAGAAACCCAGCTAGGCAATTCAAATGATCTATGGCAGTCGTTGGTGCTGCCAGCAACCTCATCACGTTTGGCGGTCCCTCATCCTTGCTGATGCGGTCGAAAAAAGTAACGGCATGAAGCAACAAATACGGTACGTTTTATCGAGAAGGTGAATTTTGATATTCGTTTGATCTTCGCGAGCGTCGCAGAGTCTTTGCCGCTGGTCTTTCTTAGCACATCATTGAGTTCACCGCTGCCGCACCACCTGTCTCTGTCTCCTTGAAGGCGAGCGTACCTGGCTTTACCAAATCACTTCCGCGTTTATCTTGACTTCAACCCACTTTTTTCATAGAAAAGTTTAATTATCCTAATGGGTTGACTCGAACTTGCACCATACCTTTCGAGACGACTAGGTATGGTTTTTTTATACTTAGAATTAATGGAGCATCCTTACTTTCCTTTGTTGGTGATGTTTATACTGGCGGCGGGGATTGTCTGCGCACTGCTGCTGGTGGCTAGCAAAGCCGGGCCGAAATCGAGCAATCCGGCCAAAGCGGAACCGTTCGAATCCGGCAATCCGCCCAAGGGTGATGCGCGCAGCCGTTTCTCGGTCCGATTCTATTTAATTGCGATGCTGTTTCTGATTTTCGACTTGGAAGTCGTATTTCTCTATCCTTGGGCGATTTATTTCCGCGAATTAGGAATGTTTGGACTGGTGCAGATGGTAATTTTTCTCGGCATTCTGACGATCGGCTACGTTTATGTGTGGAAGAAAGGAGCCCTGGACTGGGACTAAATTTGCGTGGCTGAGACTCGCCCTGATATCGCCCGTATCCAGCAGCAGCTCGGACCAACGATCCTCGATGTGTCGCAGGCTCAGGGTGACGATGTGTTGATCCTGAATCGTGCTGGGTTGTGCGAGAATTTTCGCCTGCTTAAACACGACAAAGAGCTCGACTATGATTTTTTGTCGGACATTACGGCCGTTGACTACTGGGGCAAGAAGGAGCCGCGCTTCGAAGTCGTCTATCAAATTCTTTCGCGGCGCCGGCGCCGGCGTCTTCGCCTGCGGGTGCCGGTGCCGGAAAATGATCCAGCCGTCGAGTCGGTGACGCCGCTATGGCGCGGCGCCAACTTTCTCGAGCGCGAAGTGTGGGACCTTTTCGGCATTCGCTTCATCGGTCACCCCGACCTACGGCGGATCTTGCTCTACGATGAGTTTGTCGGCTATCCCTTGCGCAAGGATTATCCGGTCAACCTCGTGCAACCGCGAGTTCCTGAGCGCACCGTCGAAGGGACCTTCGTCGACGAACGCTCACATAATAAACTCCTGAGTTTGAAGAAATCGCTCGGAGCGAGTTAACGGGCAGCGTCAACTGCCATGAAAACTGAAAATCAAGGTCTGCCGCTGGATATCATGGAACTGCAGATGGGACCGTCTCATCCGGCGACCCATGGTACCATCAAGTTTAATCTCAAGCTCGAAGGCGAGAAGGTCCTGGATTGCGATGTCGAGGTTGGCTTCCTGCACCGCGGCTTCGACAAGAGCTGCGAGCAAGCGACTTGGACGCAAGTCATCCCCTACACTGACCGGCTCAATTACGCATCATCCTTGATCAACAATATCGGTTATGCGTTGACGGTGGAGAAACTGATCGGCGTGCAAACGCCGCCACGCTGCCAGTATATTCGCGTGATCGTCAGCGAGCTGGCGCGAATTTATGATCATCTGACCTGCTGCGGCATGGCCGCCTCCGAGCTAGGCGCGATCACGGCCGGGTTTTACATGATCGAAGCGCGTGAGCTGATCATTCGGATCGTCGAGGCGCTGACCGGCGCGCGGCTGACGGTGACCTACGTTCGCATCGGCGGGGTCAAGCACGACCTGATCGAGGGATTCGCCGAACGCGTCGCCCAGACGTTCAAAACGATTCGCAAGCTGCTCGAGGATTGCGATTGCCTGCTGTCACGCAATCGGATTTTTCTCGATCGCATGTCGAATGTCGGAATTATTTCGCAGGAAACCGCGTTGAGCTACTGCCTGACTGGCCCGATCTTGCGTGCCACCGGTGTGAGCTACGACGTGCGCAAGGCGTTCCCCTATTTGGTGTACGACCAATTCGACTTTGAAGTGCCGGTCGGGAGCAGAGGCGATAACTACGACCGGTTTGTCTGCCGGCTTCGTGAAATTGAGCAGAGCATGAAAATCGTCGAGCAGGCTTTGGAAAGGCTGCCGGTGGGACCGGTATGGATCGACGATCCACGTTTTGTGTTGCCCGAGAAAGAGAAAGTTTACGGCAGCATCGAAGGGTTGATGCATCATTTTAAAATTATCATGGAGGGCATTAAAGTCCCGCCGGGTGAGACTTATGCCGCCGTCGAAGGCGGCAACGGCGAGCTCGGTTTCTATATCGTCAGCGACGGCGGCGGCCGGCCGTATCGAATCCGTGTACGCCCGCCCTGCTTTATCGCAATGGGCGCTTTTCACGAGATGATCAAGGGACACATGGTCGCCGATATTGTGCCGACGTTCGGCATGGTGAATATGATCGGCGGAGAATGCGACCGCTGAAAAAACACGTGAACGATTTGAGGATCGAGGATTGAGAATGACAAGAACAACTACGCGGCAGCGCGCGCGCCGCCACGATTCTCAAAACTCGGTCGTGGATCATCAACCCCGAGGATTATGGCTGTAGACTTCTCTCCCGCGGCGTTGGAGCATTTCAAAGACATCGTCTCGCGCTATCCGAGAAAGGAAGCGGCGATGCTGCCGGTGCTTTATCTCGCGCAGCGGGAGTTCGGCCATCTCGGACCCGAAGCGATCGAGTACGTGGCCAAGCTGATGGGCCAGCCACCGGCGCGGGTGCACGGCGTGGTGAGCTTCTATACCATGTTCAACATGAAGCCCATCGGCCGCCATCATATCCAAATTTGCCGGACGCTGTCTTGCGCGCTCGGTGGCGCCGAAAAAATTACAGCGTTCATCAAACGGCAGTTGGGGATCGAGCCGGGGCAGACGACGCCAGACGGACTGTTTACCTTGAGCGAAGTGGAGTGCCTGGCTTCCTGCGGCACGGCGCCGATGATGCAAATCAACGATGATTATTACGAGAATCTCACCGAAGAAAAAGTTATTGAGATTCTTGATGATCTAAAATAGAAAAAAACGAGCCGGGCGACA
>JAICHC010000053.1 GCA_025922795.1 Candidatus Binatia bacterium
CAATCCGACTACAATGCTGTTTTACTTTGCCATAGCTCCGTCGATGTTTAAGGGTAGCGTTGCGCGCGGCGCAAATGCGCCACTACTTGAACACGGAAACTCATATCCAAAGATCCCAAACGCTCTTCGTTGCCCCGCCAAAGCGCGAGCAGGCGCTCCATCCGGTTGAGCTTCTCCGCCCAATTTCCCCAGCCCATGTGCAGTGCGATCGGATGGGCGTTCGTGTAAACCACCAGCCGATCCGATTTGTCGAAATGAATTTCCGATAGCGAATGCGATCGCTGTACCATCATCTCGCTGAGCCGGATCGCTTCCTGAATGCGCCTGCGTGTCGATGAATCCGGCGTCGTCAGCTGTTCGGGGCGCAGGCCCGTGAGCAGTGGAAAATTGACCTCTTCGCCCGGACCAACTTCCTTGAAGAGCACGCCGTCCGCATCGACGTAGTAGAGTTTGCGCAGCGCGACGATCGCTCTCGGCGTGCGCTCCTCGACCTCGATCACGACGCGCCGGGGAAACTCGCGCCGGACATAAACGCGGCGCACCCAAGGGTGCTTGGCGATTTTTTTTTCGATGCTGGCGAGATCGAGCCTCCAGATGCTCATGCCCCGGCGCAGCCCGGCAATGGCAACAATTGCGTTGCCGCTCACCTTGTCGCCGCCGCGCACTTGAATCTCGCTTACGGAAAAATAGGGACTCTCCAACACAAATTCGCTCAGCGAAGCCGCGGCGATCCTCAGCGGTTCGCTCAGCGCATAGAGTGCAGCTCCGATCGCCACCACAACGAGCAGCGCGATCGCATGCAATTTACGCTGGCGCCGGCTGCGCTGATCTTTTTTTCGGTTATCGCGGCGATAAACTTTCAGCTGCATCGTAGGTCGCTCACTCGGCCGGCCACTCGCCTAATAATTTCACTTCCGCCGCCAACTCGACGCCGAATTGGCGTCTCACCTCGGCCTGCGCCTCCTGCATCAATCGACGAACTTCACTTGCCTGGGCGCCGCCCAAGTTGACAAAAAAATTGGCGTGACGCTCGGAGATCTGGCACTGTCCGATGCGTTTGCCCTTGAGACCGGCGGCTTCGATCAGCCGGCCCGCGAAATCGCCCGGCGGATTACGAAACATTGAGCCCGAGTTGGGAAGGCCCGACGGCTGGCTGCTCTTTCTGCGTCGGGTCAACTCGCGCACTTTCACGACGACGCCGACCATTGCCGAGCGCTGCAGACGCATCTCAACGCGCGTGACCACTGTGCCATTGGGCAGATGCGAATCACGGTAACTGAATCTCATTTCGTCGCGCGAAAACTCAAGCGGTTGTCCGCTGCACGTCATCGCCTGGACTCGCCCGACAATCTTTTCGAACTCTGACCCGTAGGCGCCGGCGTTCATGAACAACGCGCCGCCGACGGTGCCGGGAATCCCTTCGGCAAATTCCAGGCCGGCGTAACCCCTACGCGCCGCTTCGCGCACCAATTGCGTTACCGGATAGGCGGCCCCCACGCGCGCGTGCACCTCGCCGTTCTCTTCGCGCCATTCGAGCCGTTTGAATTCGCCGGCCAGGCGAATCACCGCGCCGCGCACGCCCCGGTCGCTGATCAAAACGTTGCTCCCGTTACCGAGCAGGCAGAAGTCGATTTTATGAAGCTCGAGGACGCGCAACAGGTTGGCTAACGCCGAGTCATGGGCCACTTCGATGAAATAGTCCGCCGGCCCGCCGATCTTGATTGAGGTGTAGCGCGCCAACGGCTCGGCGATCTTGAGCGTCACACCGGGTATATGTTCGAGCTCCCGCGCCAGCGCCGATTCCCTGATTGCGTCGTTCATCACCAACATCACAACTGAATTGGAGTCATGGAGTATTGGAGGGAAAGGGTGTTGGGGTTTCCCCAATTCCATTACTCCATGACTCCATCAGTCCATTTTTCCAATGCCCTCACTTCAGCGCCTCGACCAACGCTTCACCGACTTTGTAGATATCGCCGGCACCGAGGGTCAGCACCACATCGCCGCTAGATAGTTGGGCGGCGAGCTGCGTGACGATGTCGTTCTTGTCGGCAATATATTGTATGTCGAGGTGGCCCTTGCGCTTGATCGCCTGGTAGAGCGCCTCGCCGTCAGCGGCGGCGATCGGATCCTCTCCTGCGGCGTAAATTTCGGTCAGCACCAGCCGATCCGCGCCTTCGAAGGCGGTTAAAAATTCATCGAAGAGGTCCCGTGTCCGGGTAAAGCGGTGCGGTTGAAAGATCACCGTCAGCGGCCCCTTCCAGCTATCGCGGATCGCGCCGATGGTGGCGCGAATCTCGGTGGGATGATGACCGTAGTCGTCGATGACCATAATGCCGCCGCGCTCACCTTTGACCTCAAAGCGGCGATGAATCCCGGTGAAAGCATCGAGCGCGCCGGCAACCTGCTTGAAAGGAATTTCCAGTTCGTGAGCGACCGCGACGGCCGCCAAGGCATTCGTTGCACTGTGCCGACCGGGCAGATGCAGTCGCAATGGCCCCAAAGGTTTGCCCCCATGCGTCACGGTGAATTCGACGCCGGCTACCGTGGCGTTGAGATCCTGCGCGGAGAATTCCGCCTCAGACGAAAGTCCATAGGTCGTGAAACGCTTCCTCACCTTCGGCAAAAGCCCGAGCACGCGCGGATCGTCGATACACAGCACAGCCAGGCCGTAGAAAGGAATCTTATTGATGAACGTGAGGAAACTTTCGTCGAGCCGTTCCATCGTTCGATGAAAATCCATATGCTCTTTGTCGATATTGGTAACCACCGCGATGATCGGCGACAGCAGCAAGAAGGTGCCGTCGCTTTCGTCGGCCTCGGCAACCAGCATCTCACCCTGGCCCATTTTGGCGTTGGTGCCGAACATGCGCACCCGGCCGCCGATCACCATGGTGGGATCGAGTCCGGCCGCGCTCAACACCGCGGCGATCATCGAGGTCGTTGTGGTCTTGCCATGGCTCCCGGCCACCGCAACGCCGTATTTCATGCGCATGAGCTCGGCGAGCATCTCGGCGCGCGGAATGACGGGGATATGGCGGCGGCGCGCTTCGAGCACTTCCGGGTTGGAATATTTGACCGCTGTCGAAATCACGACAACCGATGGATTACTGGCGAGGTTTTCCTCCTGATGGCCGACAAAGACGAGGGCGCCAAGCGAACGCAGTCGCCGCGTCGCTTCGCTTTCCTGAAGATCGGAACCGGTCACCACGTAACCTGAATTCAACAGTACCTCTGCGATACCGCTCATGCCGATGCCGCCGATGCCGACAAAATGAATTTTATGCTTCTTCTGCAGCATGAAATTCGCGCCACCAAATCACTACGTCCGCGCCATCGCATAACATTCATCGACGATTCGCGCCGCCGCATCCGGCCGTCCCATCTCTCGCGCCGCCTGCGCCATCCGGGCGACTCGCACGCGATCGGAGAGGTAGCCCCGAATCTTTTCCGCCAACAAGGGGCCGCTCAAGTCCTGGTCCAAGATCATTTCGGCCGCGCCGCGCTCGACGAGCGCCCGAGCATTGCCGCGCTGATGGTCGTAGATCGCGAACGGATACGGTACCAGAATCGCAGCTTTGCCGAACGCGGTGAGCTCCGCCACCGTGGTTGCGCCGGCGCGGCAAAGTACCAAATCTGCGAGCGCATACGCCTCGTCCATGGCGTCGATAAACGGGGTCACCTGGGCGTCAAACGGCAGGCCGGCATAAGCTTCTTGGATCGCCGGGTAATCCGACGCGCCGGTCTGATGCGTAACGAAAAAGGCGTCTTTAAGATCGGTCAACTGCTTCAGCGCGTCCATTACGGCGTAATTGATCCGCCGCGCGCCGCCGCTGCCGCCGAAGACCAGCAGTGAAAATTTTTCGCGCTTGAGAACCGCCGGCAGTCTCTGCCAACGCACCGGATTGCCGGTCTGGATGATCCGCGCGCGGGAGAAAAACTCGGCGCTGCCGGCGTAGGACGTGAACACCCGCTGCACCCACTGGCCGAGCAGCTTATTAGTGAAACCGGGGCGAAGATTTTGTTCCATGATCGCACAGTGAACGCCGGCCAATCGACCGGCCAGCAACGCCGGCCCTGAAGCGTAACCGCCCAGGCCGATGACCCAGTCCGGGGAAAACTTTCTGATGATTGCCAAAGAGCGCCACAGGCTCGCCGGCACGCCGTAAAGCGCGTCGCACCAGCCGCGCACGCCGCGCCCCTTGATCCCTTTTACCGTCAACGTTTCCAGTTTGAATCCTTCTTTCGGTAACACGCGAAACTCGATCCCCTGGGCGGTGCCCACGAACAAGATTTCCACGTTGGGATCGCGCCGCTGAAATTCTCGCGCTACCGCGAGGCCGGGAAACAAGTGACCACCGGTTCCCCCGCCCGCGAGAATCACGCGCATTTAAAGCCTCCGGCGTGAAAGCCCCAGTAAAATCCCGGCCTCCATCAAGTTGATCACCATGGCTGAGCCGCCGTAGCTGATAAACGGCAGCACCAGTCCCTTGGTCGGCATCAAGCCCATGACGACGCCCATGTGAATCAAAGCTTGCAGGCCGATGAGCACCGTCAAACCGAAGGCTAAATACTGATCGAAGGGTTCCTCGATCTTTGCCGTCAAGCGCAAGCCGCGGACGATGATCACGGCGAAAAGCGCCAACACCGCCAGCGCGCCGAGCAATCCCAACTCCTCGCCGATGACTGAGTAAACGAAGTCGGTGTGCGCCTCGGGCAAATAGAGAAGCTTCTGCCGGCTTTCGCCGAGGCCGCGGCCGAACCATTGGCCGGAGCCAAAAGCGATCAACGATTGAATGACATGGAAGCCGCTGCCCGATGCATCGCTCCAGGGATCCAAAAACGTCATCAGCCGGCGCAAACGGTACTCGGCCGTCATCATCACGTAAGCCAATCCCGGCAATGCCAACAATGCGGTGGCGAGCAGATGGCTCATGCGCACGCCGCCGATAAAGAGCATGAAATAAAGCAGCATCGTCAGAATCAGCGCCGTGCCGAAATCCGGCTCAAGCAGCAGCAGACCGGCAAACGCGCCGCTGACGAGCAAATGGGGCAAAACGCCGAAAGAAAAAGTGCGGATCAGCTGTTCCTTTTTGGCCATCGAATGGGCCAGGTAGAGAACGATGGACAGCTTGGCGAGCTCCGAGGGCTGGAACGTGAAGCCGGCAAACATGATCCAGCGCCGCGCGCCGCCCCGGCTCACGCCGATGCCCGGGATCAGCACCATGGCAAGAATGATGAAGCTGATCGCCAGAAGCGGGTAAGCGAATCGACGATAGAGCGCGGATGGCGCCATCGAACAGGTGACCAACGCGAGCGCACCCGCGGCCATGGCGATCAGTTGTTTGCGAAAAAAGTAGATGCCGTCGCCATAGCGTTCTTGCGAATGCAGATAACTGGTGCTCAAGACCATCGTCATTCCGAGCGCAAGCAGGCCGGCAATCGCGAGCAGCATCCACTTGTCGACTGCCAAAGTGTCTCTCATAAATTTTGCACGATCGTCTTGAAAATCATGCCGCGCTCGGCGTAGCTGCGAAACTGATCGAAGCTCGAGCATGCCGGCGAGAGCAAGACCACGTCGCCGGAGCGCGCATGCGCCGCCGCATCTTCGACCGCCGACTGTATGTTCTCCACCATGACCGTGTCGGTGAGCGATCCGAGAGCGCGGGCGATTATTGCTTTCGCTGCACCAAACAACACCAGCCGCCGAACTTTCTGCTTGACCGCTTCGGCCATGGGAGCATAATCACCGCCCTTGTCGACTCCGCCGGCAAGCAAGATCACCGGTGCGTCAAAGCTTGCCAGCGATTTCACCACCGCTCCGACGTTGGTTCCCTTGGAATCGTTGTAGTAATGCACGCCGTCCTTCTCGCGAACGAACTCGAGACGATGCTCGAGCCCGGGAAAGTCCTCCAAGGTTTGTTGGATCACCGTGTTGGCAATCCCGGCACATTTGGCCGCGGCAACCGCCGCCATCATGTTCTCCAAATTGTGCACGCCGCGAAGTCGGACTCCTCGAAGCGAAAATAACGCTTCTGGGTTCGCTCCGTCGCGCCAAACAATCTCATTGCCGGTCGTCAATACGCCCGCCGGCACTTCCGAGAAGCCGAATGAGATGACGCGCGCCTTAATCTGTTGGTGCGCCGACCAAACCAATGGGTCGTCACGGTTGAGAATCGCCACATCCGCATCGCTTTGGCGCTCGAAGATACGCTCCTTGGCGGCGCGGTAAGCGGCAAAGCTTGAGTAGCGGTCGAGGTGATCCTCGCTAATGTTGAGCAATAGAGCGATGCGCGGGCGAAACTCGCTAATCCATTCCAATTGAAAGCTGCTGATCTCAAGGACGCCCCAATCCCACTCTGCACCGAGCGCGCCGACGAACGGGGTGCCGAGGTTGCCGCCAAGAAAAACTTTTTGCCCGCTCGCCTGGATCATCTTGCCGATTAAGGTAGTCGTGGTGCTCTTGCCGTTGGTGCCGGTGATCGCCACCAAAGGCGCGCCGAAAAAGCGGTACGCCAGCTCGATCTCGCTGAGTACTGGAATTCTTCGAACCGTCGCCTGTTGCAATAAGAAATTCTCCTGCGGCACGCCCGGGCTCGGGACCACGTAGTCAATGCCGTCGAGCCAACTCGCTTCTTCCCCCCCGAGTCGATAACCCACTTCGAGACCGGCGAGGTTGGCCATCTCCGGATTGAGGTCCTCGGCGCGGCGTAGATCGCTAACCCACACTTTGGCGCCTCGGCGGGCGAGGAAACGAGCGCACTCGCTGCCGGTGCGCGCCAGCCCGATCACCAAAAATCTTTTGCCCGCCAAATCCATCGATCATCGATATCTTCATCTGAGCTTCAAGGTGCTCAGGCCAATCACGGCGCAAATAAAAGAAATGATCCAAAAGCGCACAATGATTTGCGGCTCCTTCCAGCCCTTGAGCTCGTAGTGATGATGAATCGGTGCCATGAGAAAAACCCGCTTGCGCCGCATCTTGTAAGAGACCACCTGGAAAATCACCGACAACGCTTCCATGACGAATACGCCGCCCACGATGATCAGCAGGATTTCATTTTTGGTCATTACGGCGACGACGCCGAGCGCCGCGCCCAGAGAAAGCGATCCGACATCGCCCATAAACATCTGCGCCGGATAAGCGTTGTACCAAAGAAAGCCCAGGCCGGCGGCCACGACCGCGGCGCAAAACACACTGAGCTCGCCGACGCCGGCGACGTAAGGGATCTGCAGATACTCGGCGAGCTTTAAATGGCCGGTGACGTAGGCGATCACGGCGTAAGTGCCGGCGGCGATCATCACCGGCCCAATCGCCAGACCATCCAACCCATCGGTCAGATTGACGGCATTCGACGTGCAAACGATGACTAGCGTGGCGAAGGGAATGTAAAAAAGCCCGAGATCGAAACGGAAGGTCTTGACGAACGGAACGGCGATCTCGGTACTGAAGCGTGGCAGAAAATACAGCGCCAATGCAACGATGAATGCGACGAGAAATTGCCCGAGCAGTTTGCCGCGCGGCGACAGCCCTTTACTGTTTTTGCGCGTCAGTTTCAAATAATCGTCGGCGAAACCCACGATACCGGTGCCGACCGTGGCGACCAGCGCGAGCAAGACATAGCCGTTGGCGATGTCGGCCATGATCAAGGTCGACAGCAAAAGCGCCAAGATAATCAAGGCGCCGCCCATGGTCGGCGTCCCGGCCTTGATCGCGTGGGTGGCAGGACCGTCTTCACGAATCTGCTGGCCGATTTGCTTCTGCGTCAACGTACGAATCAGCCAAGGTCCCAAGAGAAATGAAATCAGCAGCGCCAGCAAAGCGGCCATCGCGGCACGAAACGTGATGTAGCGAAAGACGTTGAAGCCGGAATAACTTGCGGAAAGGGGGAACGACAGGTAATAGAGCAAATCCAATCTCCTATGCCCTTCCGTGTCGAAGCGCTTCTAGAACTCGTTCCATTTTCATGCCGCGGGAACCCTTGAAAAGCAGCCAGTCACCGCGTTTTACCCGCTCACGCAGTTTTACGGCGACATCCGTGTGGTCGCGGCCGATAACAATTTGTTCCGGCCGCATGCCGCCCTCAAGGGCACCGCGGCGGACCGCAGCGGCTTGAGCCCCGAGCAGATACAGGCGATCGAGCGCCGCCGTCGACGCGGTTTGGCCCAACGAGCGATGCTCCTTTGCGCCATGCCGGCCGAGCTCGAACATGTCGCCGAGCACGGCGATTCTCCTGCCACGGCAATTCACTTCGGCAAGCGCTTTCAACGCCGCTGTCATTGACGCCGGGTTGGCATTGTAGGCGTCGTTGATAATGCAGGCGCCGCGCCAAGCTTCGATCTGCATGCGCATGGGAAAAGGTTTCGCTTTCTCAAGCCCGCGGCGAACGGCCGAAAGCGTGACGCCGGCACCCAATGCAAGCGCCGCAGCGCCCAACGCGTTGGAAGTATTGTGCCCGCCGAGATAGTTAAGCCGCACCCGACAGCGCGCCCGGCCGGCGAACAACGTAAACGCGGTTCCGCTCGCGCCGCGCATATCAATCGATCGCGCGCGCAGCCAGCCGCGTTTACCATAGGTGATTTTCCTTCCTTTAAATGTCGCGGCAAGCTTCTTCACTCGCGCATCGTCGACATTGACGGCGATCATGCCGCCCGCGCGAACCTTCCGATAAAGCGCGCCTTTTTCCCGCGCCACTCCGGCCAAGCTGTGCAAACCCTCGAGGTGGGCGGCGGCCACCGAAGTGATGATGGCCCCGTCGGGATCGGCGATTTCGGCCAACCGCTCAATCTCGCCGGGACGGTTGGTGCCGAGCTCGACAACGGCAATGTCGTGTTTTCTTCGCAAGCGCAAAAGCGTCAACGGCAAGCCGACCAGGTTGTTGAAATTGCCTTCAGTTTTTAAAACTCTGCCGCGCAAGCTCGTGCCGCCGAGTGAAGCTTCTTCGAGGATCGCCGCGACCATTTCCTTGGTAGTGGTCTTACCGTTGGAACCGGTAATGGCCAGGACGTGAGTCTCGAGCCGCTCGCGGCGGTAATGCGCCAGATCACCCAACGCCCGCAGCGTGTCGCCAACCCTAACGACGGCGGTCTTGCCGAACACTTTGCGCGGCAACGCGCGGTCGACAATCACGCACGCCGCGCCGCGTCCGGCCGCGTCGGCGATGAAGCGATGACCGTCATGGCGCTCGCCTTTTAACGCAACGAAAACCGCTCCGCGCTTCACCTTGGTCGAATCGGTCACGACTTCTCCGAAACGCGCCGTCTTTCCCGGCCGCACAACCTTGCCGCCGGTCGCAGCGAGAATGTCACTTTGGCTCCACCCCATCCCTCGGCCGTCTAAGCGCTCGAAGCGCGCGCCAACTCTTCGCGAGCCACTTGGCGGTCATCGAAGTGAATCTTGTTGACGCCCAGAATCTGGTAATCCTCATGTCCCTTGCCGGCGATCAATATCAGGTCGCCGGCGAGCGCCATGCCGAGCGCCACGCCGATCGCTTTTCGGCGATCTGCTTCGACCAAGTAGCCGCGCCCAAGGTGGCTGTTACGGACCGGAGAACCGAGACTCGATTTATCCATTTTATTCGACAGCGTCCCTCTGACGCCGGCCTCGACCTCATCGAGAATCGCCGCGGGATTTTCCGTGCGTGGGTTATCGGAGGTCAACACGACGATATCGCTCAGTTGCGCCGCAATCTCACCCATCAATGGCCGCTTGCCTCGATCGCGGTCGCCGCCACACCCGAAAACCGTGATGAGCTTCCCTTGACACAAGGGCCGCACCGCACCAAGCACTTTTTCCAGCGCGTCCGGCGAATGCGCGTAATCGACCAAGACGGTAATACCGCGGTCATTGGCAATTTTTTCCAGCCGGCCGGGAACCGACCTGAGCCGAGCGATTCCCTGAGCGAGTTCGTCGGCGCCGATTCCAAGCGCGCGGCCGACGCCAACTGCGCCAAGAATATTCTGCAGATTGGCCGCGCCGATCAGTGGGGAGTCGAATTCGATCGTCTGCTCCTTCGCTTGAATAACACCGCGCAACCCGCCGACGTCGTTTTCGACCTTGACGGGATGAACGTCCCATTGCGGGCCTTCACCATAGCTCCAGACCTGCACGTCGGTCGAGCGCACGTTTTGAATCAAATCGCGTCCGTGCGGGTCTTC
>JAICHC010000054.1 GCA_025922795.1 Candidatus Binatia bacterium
GATCGCGCTCGGCCCCGTGCTCGCAATTCTCGTAATCGTGACCGCTGCCACGGTCGCGGCCGGCGCCGCCGGTTGCTGGGGTATTTTCCCCCGCTCGCCCCTCGAAGCGCTACGTGCCGAGGCGTGAAAACGCTGAATCAGCGATACGCTGTAATCCTTAACAGACGGCTGAAAGAGGCCGATAGCATTGGTTGCGCTCAATACCTCGCTGGAATTTGTTTAAGGTGTTCGCGTCGCGCGGATTCACGCTACGCTTGACGCACACGATCACGGTGCTGCGGCAGCGCCGCGCTCGTTGAGACCACCGCATTTTCGACGTACGATTGGGTGGGCCTTATTTCTTACCTCCGATTCGTAAAGGAAAAATATGTCAGACCAAAAATCGCATCGATTGCCTGCGACCGTAGCGCCGGAACGTTACGAGCTGAAGCTGGCGCCGGATCTAACTAACTGGACTTTTACCGGAGAGGAGAAAGTCTCGATCGATGTGCGCGAGCCGGTGCGCGAAATCGTTCTTAACGCTGCCGAGCTGGACATTCATGCGATCTCCTTGCGCTGTCCGGACGGCAAGATTTTGCAGGGCAGCGCACGGCTCGATCCGGAAAACGAACAGGCGACGCTGGCTTTTAGCGAACCCGTACCGCCGGGCCGCAGCGAGATGCAGCTTCGATTCTCCGGCGTTCTCAACGACAAGCTGCATGGCTTTTACCGCAGCACTTACAAAAATGCCGACGGCCAGGAAAAGCGGCTGGCCTCGACACAATTCGAATCGACCGATGCGCGCCGGGCGTTTCCGTGTTGGGATGAGCCCGCGTTCAAAGCGGTTTTTCAAGTCACGCTGTTGGTCGATGAGGGGCTCACCGCGATTTCCAATGCCCGGACGATGCGTGAAACCGTTCGTCCCGAGACCGGCAAGAAGGAATTTGTCTTCGCCGACTCGATGAAGATGTCGACTTATTTGGTTGCTTTCATCATCGGCGAGTTCGAATCAAGTGATTCCATCATGGCCGGCGATGCGCCGCTGCGGGTGTGGGCCGTACCGGGGAAGAAGCACCTGACCGGGTTTGCCCTCGATATCGGCAAGGCATCGCTCGAATATTTCGCTCGGTACTATGGCGTTCCTTACCCCGGGGACAAGCTGGATCTGATCGCGATTCCCGACTTCGCCTCCGGCGCTATGGAAAATCTCGGCGCGATCACTTTTCGCGAGACCGCGCTGCTGGTCGACACCGAAAGAGCGACGCGCGCCGAGCTGGAGCGGGTCGCCGACGTAGTGGCCCACGAAAACGCGCATATGTGGTTCGGCGACCTGGTGACGATGAAATGGTGGAACGGGCTGTGGCTAAACGAGGCGTTTGCAACGTTCATGGAAATGCTCGCCGTCGACGTCTGGAAGCCCGAGTGGCGGCGCTGGGACAGCTTCACGGTATCACGGGCGGCGGCGATGCAAGTCGACGGCCTAAAGAGCACGCGGCCGATCGAATTCCCGGTCGTAAAGCCGGAGGAGGCGGCGGGCATGTTCGACGTGCTCACTTATGAAAAGGGCGCGTCGGTGCTGCGCATGCTGGAGCAATATCTGGGCGCGGAACCCTTTCGCGACGGGATTCGGCTTTACCTGCAGCGGCATAAGTACGGCAACGCCGAGACCACCGATTTGTGGGACGCTCTCGAAGATTCGACGGCCCAGCCGGTGCGCGCGCTGATGGATACCTGGATTTTTCAACCCGGTTTTCCGCTGATTAGCGTCGAAAAAGCGCCGGGCGGCGTGCGATTATCGCAGCGGATATTCCGCTATCTGCAAGACGGCTCCGATCAGGATAGAAATTGGCATGTGCCGATTTTCCTCCGCGCCGGCGGGAAATCGGCTGTGACCGAAAAAACCATTCTGCTGACCGACCCCGAGCAGATCGTCGAGCTCGACGGCAGCCCCGAATGGGTCGTCGTTAACGCCGGCGGGCATGGATTTTACCGCGTGCGCTACGGTAGTGATCTTCTCTCGGCGCTCAAGCCGTGCTGGAGTGAGCGGCTGTCGGCGGTGGAACGATTCAACCTGGTGAACGATACTTGGGCGGCGACTTTCGCCGGTCTTACACCGCTCACGGACTATCTGAATCTGATCGACTTGGTCCGCGATGACAACGATATCAATGTATGGACCGCGGTGATCGCTTCAGGCCACCACTTGCAGCGTATTCTTGGCGACGCGCAATGCGCAGTTTTGGAAAAGCGCCTGCGCGGGCTGTTGGCGCCGGCGGTGGAGCGCTTCGGATGGTCGGCAAGGAAAGGGGAAAGCGAGCTGGAGAGCCAGTTGCGCGGTGATTTGGTCGGCGCACTCGGCACGATCGCGGGCGACCAGGCCTGTCAGGAACGCGCGCGCCAGTTGCTTACCCAATATGAAAAAGCGCCGGAGAGCGTCGATCGCAATCTTATCCCCGCTTTGATCTCCATCGTCGCACATACCGGCAATGCCTCCGATTACGAAAAATTCTACGGCAAGTTCAAAACCGCCCAAACGCCCCAGGAGGAAACCCGTTATCTTTTCGCGTTGGCAAATTTTCGCCTCGGCCATTTGGTTGACCGAACGTTGAACCTCACCCTCAACGGCGAAGTGCGCACGCAAAACTCGCCGTACTTGATGCGCGGCATTTTGCTCAACAAGGCTGGGCGCGAAAAAGCATGGGCATTCATGAAAGCACGCTGGAACGACATGCTGAGACAATACCCTGACAATTCGATCCCGCGCATGTGCGAGGGCATCGTCGGTCTCGTCAGTCCCTCACTGGAGACCGAAGCCCGCGAGTTTTTCGCCGCCCACCCGGTGAAGCAGGGCGGCAGACAAATAGAGCAGCATCTAGAGCGTCTCCGCGTCGCAGTGACGTGCCAGGAAAGGTGGCATGACTTACTGCGGCGGTGATCGTCCAACTATCAGACTACTGAAAAAGACTCATCTGCTTGGTTGCGTCTCAATCGTCTCGCTACGAGAGAGACGCTTGACGTTGGAGTATTGGAGTGGTGGAGTAATGGATTGAAGCCCAATACTCGTGTTCTCCAACTCCATTCGCCTCTCATAGATCCTTTGGGTAGCCTGCAGCCACAGTGTTTCAGCAACCCGTTAGGCTTACGAATTTGATCCGTCGCTGCAGCGGGAATGGGTTGCCGCTACCATGGGTAGCGCAAAATGACCGTGCGGGCTGCACGAAAAGCTTGCGTATCGCGTACAACTGGAGCGTTGTGATGAAAAGCCACAGCTTGGGGTTTTCGCCAGCACAAATCTCTTGAAAATCGCTTGACACTAGCGGTAAGTAAATGCTAACTAACCTGAAATGTCGAATGCACCACGGCTATCCGCGGAGGAGCGGAAGGAAGCGATTGTCGAGGCGGTCCGGGATGTATTTGCCGAAAAGGGCTTCGATGGAACGACGACGCGCGAGCTGGCCCAAGCCGCCGGTGTTTCCGAAGCGCTGCTGTACAAGCATTTTCCGAGCAAAGAATCGCTCTATGCGGCGATGCTCGACGACTGCGCCAAGGGTCCGACCTTTGCTGAAGCCAGCCGGATTGTCGAACTCGAGGCCTCCACTTCGACGCTGGTGGTGATGGTGCATTTTATGATGTCACACTACGTGGTCGGCCGACCCGGCGATATTCATCGCGCCGCGCTGAATTCACTGCTGGTGCGCAGCTTATTAGGCGACGGAGAATTCGTTCGTTTGATGCACAAAAAACTGGTCTCGCCGTGGCTCAAAAAATTCGAAGCCTGCTTGCAGGCGGCAGCCAAGGCGGGGGAAATGCACGATGTGCCGATCCGCCGCGATCTGTGTGTTTGGCTGGTGCAGCACGTGGCTTTCTCATTGAGGCTGCACTTGCAGCCCAAGACGCCGGCGATCGATTACAAGGTTTCGCGGGAGGAGCTTGTGGCGCAGGCGACTTGGTTCGGGTTGTTGGGGATTGGCCTCAAGCAGGACGCGGTGCGCCGTTATTACAGTCCGAAGGCGTTGCGCCTGCTCGCGAATGAATAAATCTCAAGTTAGTAAAGATTTACTAATTAAAATCCAAGGGGAGGATCAATGAAACCGCAGCGCAGTGTTCATGATAACGGTGCCGCCTCGCAAACGCGCGGCATGGCGGACGGAATCGGCTCTCTCTTCCAACCCGACACGTTGTTGGGCGAAGATTATGCCGCCAATCATCGCCGGAAGATTCCGCTCGAGCCCGAGCGCATTCTCTTGCTGGCGATCCTGGAAGACGGCATCCGTTGTTACCAGGAGAATCTGCTCGCTTCGGGCGGCAAAAGGCGGGCGCTTTTCGATGAAGCCAAAGAGTGGTTGTTCAGCGACGATGTCAACTGGTTTTGTTCCTTCGTTTCGGTATGCACGTTGTTGAATCTCGAACCGAACTATATTCGGCGCGGGCTGCGCCAGTGGGAGTCGCGGACGCGCAAAGCCTGCCAGCTCAAACCGCAGGGGAACGTTAGGGTCGACCAGCGACTCGTCGCATAAAACCGAGGTCTTCGTGACAGATGGCAAAGTCACGCAGCATTGGATTATCGGTGCAAGCCTCTTCGCGCTGGTCACGGCGGCCGTGTTTTCAGGGTGCGGGAAAGACTCTCAGCCGTCCTTCGAGCGGCCACCGGCACCGGTAACGGTCGCCACCGCGGTGGCCAAAGACGTCCCTGTCTACATGGATGCGGTCGGCAAAATTGCTGCGCGCGAGGTCGTATCGATCCAGCCGCAGGTTTCCGGCCGTATCACCAAGATCCATTTTGCAGACGGCGCCGACGTCAAAGCCGGCGATCTGCTGTTCACCATCGACCCCCGTCCCTATCAAGCCCAATTAAACCAGGCGCAAGCCAACCTGGCGCAAGCCGTTGCAGCGCTCAGTCTCGCCAAGGTGAATTTCGCCCGAGTGGAAAACGTCAGCGATCAGCGCGCGGTGTCGCGCCAGGATTACGACGCCAAGAAAAACGCGGTGGTGGCAGCTGAAGCGCTGGTGCAACAGAATAACGCGGCGGTCGAGAGCGCACGCCTCAACTTGGAATACGCGACGATCCGTTCACCGATCGACGGGCGGACAGGGCAGCGCAACGTGGATGCCGGCAACGTCGTCTCGGCCAACAACGGCTCGCTGCTGGTGATCCAGCGGCTCGATCCGATCTACGCCGACTTCACCGTTACCGAGAACCAGCTGAGCGCGGTGCAGCGCAACATGGCCAAACGGACCCTGCGTGTCGAAGTGGGTTTGCCCGGCGAAACCGCCGACGCCCGCGAGGGCAAGTTGACCTTTCTCGATAACTCGGTGCAAGAGGGCACGGGTACGATCAAGCTCCGCGCGACGATCGCCAACGGCGACCGGCGTTTCTGGCCGGGCCGTTTCGCTAACGTGCGCCTGATATTGAGCACTCAGGTGGACGCCGTGCTGATTCCCGCCGATGCGCCGCAGATGTCGGCCCAAGGCCCTTTTGTTTACGTGGTCAAAGACGATTCGAGCGCCGAATTGCGGCCGGTGACTCTCGGGCAACGCCAGGGCGACCGAGTCGTTATCAATCAAGGAGTCAAACCGGGCGAACGGGTCGTGATGCAAGGCCAACTTGGCGTTACGCCGGGCGGCAAGGTAAACGTCGCGAAAGCAGGCGCCGGCGGCGAGTCACCCGCGACCAAGACAGAAAGCAAGCCGTGAATTTTTCCGAACGGTTTATTCACCAGCCGGTCATGACGACGGTCTTGACCGTGTCGGTGATCCTGTTCGGCGTGCTCGCTTACCTGCGGCTGCCGGTCAATGACTTGCCGGCGGTCGACTATCCGGTCATTCAAGTCCAAGCCAGCTATCCTGGCGCCAGCCCTGAGACCGTGGCCAATAACATTGCCACGCCGCTGGAGCGCCAGTTTATGCAGATCAACGGCTTGGAGTTGGTAATTTCAAGAAGCACTCAAGGGCATACCAGCCTCACGCTCCAGTTCGCTCTCGACAAAGATATCGACGCGGCGGCGACCGACGTGCAGACGGCGATATCGCAGGCGACGGGAAGCTTGCCGGCGGATCTGCCCACACCGCCGAGCCTCTCCAAAACCAATCCAAACGATCAACCGATCATGTATATCGCGCTGACCAGCGACTCGGTGACTCCGGGACAGCTTTACGATTACGCCAGCACGCAAGTCGGCCAACGGATCAGCATCCTCCCCGGCGTCAGCCGTGTAAACGTGTTCGGCGCCAAATCGGCGGTGCGGATCAAGGCCGACCCCGCGGCCCTGTGGGCGCGCGGTATTTCAATCGATGACCTGACGGCCGCGGTGCAGCAGGGAAGCAGCAGCATCGGCGCGGGCCAGCTCGACGGCTCGGCGGGGACGTTGCTTTTGCGGCCGCAAGGCCAGCTGGAGAACGCGGAACAGTACCGCGACCTGATTGTCAGCAGCAACCACGGCGCGCCGGTCTATCTGCGCGACGTGGCGCAAGTAAAGGATTCCATCGAAGACGAGCGCATCAAGATGCGTTTTTGGGTGCGCGGTTATCCCGAGCCGACGGCGACGGTGATCGTCGCCGTCAACCGGCGCGCCGGAGCCAACGTCGTTGAAGTCGCCAACAGCGTACGCAATCTTCTGCCGCTCATCAGCGCTGAGCTGCCGGGCTCGGTGCGGATCACGCCGGTATACGACCGTTCGCAGACCATCATCCACAATATTCTCGAAGTGCAGATTACGCTCGCCATCGCGTTCGTTTTGGTCGTGATCGTGATTTTTATCTTCTTGGGACGGGCGACCGATACGCTCATCCCCACTTTGGCGTTGCCGCTGTCTCTGCTGATTACTTTCGTGGCCATGGATTTGCTCCACTACAGCCTGGATAATCTGTCGCTGATGGCGCTCACACTGGCCATCGGTTTTCTGGTCGATGACGCCATTGTGTTCCTGGAAAACACCGTGCGACGTATGGAGCGCGGCGAACACGCACTGGAAGCGACTCTCAACAGCGCTAAAGAGATCAGCTTCACGATCGTTTCCATGACCGTCTCGCTCGCCGCGGTGTTTCTGCCGCTGGTCTTCATGTCCGGGATCGTCGGCCGCATCTTTCGCGAGTTCGCGATCACCATTGTCATCGCGATCATGGCGTCGGGCCTGGTATCGCTGACTCTGACTCCGTTGATGTGCGCGCGGCTGCTGCGCGACCGCGGTCCAGGCGCAAAGCAGACCTGGATGGAGCGCGTGATCGGCGCGTGGGAGCGGAAATTCCTGGGCTTCTATAGCCGAACGCTCTGGTGGTTCCTGCGCCTGCGCTGGGTTTCGGCCTTGATCTGGGCGATTTGTTTGGCCGGTACGGTCTTACTGTTCATGATCATACCGAAGGCGTTTCTTCCGGTCGGCGACAGCAGTTTTATCTGGGGTGTGATGATCGGCCGCGAAGGCTCGTCGCCGCAACAGATGCGCGTCTTGCAGGATCAGGCCGATGGCATCTTACGGCAAGACTCGAGCGTCTTCGCGACTTTAACGATGACGGGAAACGCGCAGTTCCTGTCCTCGAACCAGGGACTGCTGCTCGCCTTCCTCAAGGGTCCTGACCAGCGCGCGCCGATTCAAGACGTGACCGGCCGGTTAATGGGCCGGCTCGGCACCATTCCTGGAGTGATGCCGTTCCTGCGGCCGTTTCCGGTCTTGGAGATCAGCACCGGCGCGACTAATCAGAATCAGGGTCAGTATGCGTTTTCGCTTTCCGGCGTGAACCCCCAGCAAGTGTACGATACGGCGACAAGACTGATGGCGCGCTTGCAATCCTATCCGGGCTTCCTGACGCTGTCTTCGGATTTTTTCAACAACACGCCGAATCTCGATATCGAGCTCCAGCGCGAGCAGGCGCGCATTCACGGTGTCTCCGAAGCACGCATTCTGCAGCTGCTACGCAACGCTTACTCACAGAATTATCTCTACTTAATCAAACAACCGGAAGATCAATATAAAGTGATCCTCGAGGTTAATGACGCTGCCCGCTCCGACCCCGCAGATCTCTCGCGACTGTACATCAAATCCGACGACGGCACCCGGCTGGTGCCGCTCAACACATTGATCCGCTCGAAGACTTCGTTAGGACCGCAGGCGGTCAATCATTTGAACCAGTTCACCAGCGTCACTCTATTCTTCAATTTAAAGCCGGGCGTGGCAATCGGTGACGCCACCGATGTCATTGCCCAGGCGGCGGCGGAGATCGTTCCTCCCGCCGTGCGCGCGAGCTTGCAAGGGGAGGCGCTGACTTTCGCGAATACGGTACGCGATCTGACCCTGCTGATGCTGCTTGCTGTGTTCGTCATGTACGTGATCCTGGCGATCCTGTACGAAAGCTACCTGCATCCGCTGACCGTGTTGTCGACTCTTCCGACTGCGCTGGTCGGCGGTCTACTCACCCTGCTTCTCTTCGGCGAACAGGCGACGCTTTACGCCTTCGTCGGCATGTTCATGTTGATGGGCATCGTCAAGAAAAATGGGATCATGATCGTCGACTTCGCCATTCATAGGGTCGCCGCCGGGGAGTCGGCCGATCAGGCGATCCACGACGCCAGCATGGACCGTTTCCGGCCGATCCTGATGACGACCCTGGCGGCGGTGTTCGGTGCGCTGCCGATCGCTCTCGGATTGAGCGCGGACGCGGAGTCGCGTCGCTCCCTCGGTCTGGTCATCGTCGGCGGTCTGATCGTCTCCCAATTCATTACCCTCTACATCACGCCCGCGATCTATCTCTATTTGGAAGAATTTCAGGAAAAAGTATTGGACCGCACGTCCTTTTTCCGCTCGGCGCGCGCCGGCCGGACCGAAGTTGCGCGCGATCGCTCCGCGCAATAGGGCGGCGAGTCTCCTGTCGCGCTCCCATCCCAAGCGCCGGAACGGGAATTGTCGCTGCAGCCCGGCGAACGACGGCTCTTGTTTCGGCGCATGGAAACTGATAATACCAAAACAGTTTCCTGAGTAGCATGGCCAAACAATTGCCCAAAACGCGCCTCGAAGACGCCGCGTCACCCAACCCTGCCGCGCAACGGATCATCACGGCCGCGCGGCGCGAGTTTTTTGCCCACGGTTTTCGCTCCGTCACCATGGATGACTTGGCGGAGGATCTCGGCATGAGCAAGAAAACTCTTTACGCTTTGTTTCCCGCAAAGTCGGCTCTCCTGCGCGCGGTGCTGCTCGATAAGTTCCGCAGCGTCGAGGCCGACCTGGATCAAGTCACGGCGCCGGCGTCGACGGACGAGCTGGCCGCGCTGCATGGACTGCTGGCGTGCATGCAACGCCATACCGCAGAGATCCAGCCGCCGTTCGTGCGCGATATCCGGCGCGAGGCGCCGGAGGTTTTCAAAGTCATCGAGGAGCGTCGCCGGGAGATCATCCAGCGCTATTTCGGCAAGCTCTTCGAGCAAGGACGCAGCGCGGGAATCATCCGCAAAGATCTTCCCACACGATTGATGGTCGAAATACTGGTCGGCGCCACTGAAGCGATCATGAACCCGGCGAAGATAGCTGAACTCGGGCTGACGCCGAAGAGCGGATATCGCAGCGTGATTAGTGTCATTCTGGAGGGCTTGCTCACAGGAAAGGGCAGGTCAAAGTAAGCACCTCCCGGACGCGAGGGGTGGAGAGTTGATGAGTAGAAAACCGTGGATTGTCGCAGTGGCCGTGTTGGGGCTTGCCGTTGCGGGCTACTTATGGTGGTCGGCGCAACATGCCGATGACGGCAACGAATTGATCCTTTTCGGCAACGTCGATTTGCGACAAGTCGAACTGGCTTTCAACAACAGCGAGCGAATCGCGGCGGTTCTTGTTCAAGAAGGCGACCAAATCCGCAAGGGCCAGGTACTCGCGCGCCTGGAGACGGTAAGGCTCGAACCTCAACTCGCACAAGTCGAGGCCCAAGCCGCAGCCCAGCGCC
>JAICHC010000055.1 GCA_025922795.1 Candidatus Binatia bacterium
GGCGGCGATCTCAGCGATCCGTGGAGCCGGCTGTATCACTTGGTCCTGCCGGCATTAAGCGTGGGCCTGTCGCAGACGGCTTACATCACGCGGGTCACGCGGTCGTCGTTCTTGGAGGTGATCAACGCCGACTTCGTGCAGACGGCGCGCGCCAAGGGAGTTGGCGAACGGCTGGTGATGTTCAAGCACGCGCTGCGCAACGCGCTGGTGCCGGTGGTGTCGGTGGCCGGAATCTACGTGGGCATTTTGATCGGCAGCTCGATCCTGGTGACCATCGTTTTCAACCGGCCCGGCCTGGGCAAATTGATGGTCGGCGCCATCAGCACCCACGACTACACGATGCTGCAATCGATCATGGCATTCTACGCGGGCATCATCGTGGTCGTAAATCTTTTGACCGACCTCGCCTACGGGCTGGTCGATCCGCGCATACGCTACAGTTGATTTCGACGGAATGACAGTCATGGCTGAAACGGATCAACGACGAAATAGAATCGTGCGGGCCATCCGCAAAAATAAGACGACCATGACAGGGATCGTGCTGACGCTGTTGATCTTGCTGGTCGCGTTGTTCGCGCCGTGGCTCACGCCTTTCGATCCGCTGGAGCAAAACATCGCCCGCGGCGACCTGGCGCCTGGCGGCGAGCATCTCCTCGGCACGGATAATTTTGGCCGCGACGTGTTGTCGCGGATCGTCCTTGGTACCAGAGTCTCCCTGGTGATCTCGCTCTCGGCGGTGGGGCTTGCCATGGTCATCGGAGCGTTGTGGGGAATCGTCGCCGGTTACAAGGGCGGCAAGATCGACGCCCTCACCATCCGTTTCATCGACATGTTGATGACCTTTCCGACGATCATTCTGGGCCTGATGGTTCTGGCCATTTTGGGCTCCGGCATGCTCAATTTGTCCATCGCGATCGCGGTGGCGATCACCCCGCGCTTTGCCCGGATCGCGCGCGGCTCGGCCATCGCGCTCAAAGAGCGCGACTTCATTCAAGCAGCCAGGGCGTTGGGTATGAGCGACTCTCGCGTTATCGTTTTTCACATCGTGCCGAACATCGCCAACGAGATCCTCGTGGTGGGCACGCTCTGGAGCGCCACCGCGATCTTGCAGGAAGCCAACCTGAGCTTCATCGGTCTGGGCGTCAGGCCGCCCATGCCCAGCTGGGGCGGCATGATCCGCGACGGCGTCAACCAGTTGCTCTTCCAACCCTGGCTGTCGCTCGCGCCCGGCATCGCCATTTTCATCGTCGTCCTCGCCTTTAACATGATCGGCGACGGCCTGCGCGACGTCCTCGATCCGCGCACCGTGGAGTAAAGCGAAGTCTTTCCTCGGCGTCCCGGACATCCTTGCGACGGATCCAGCGGCAAACACACATCGCCCGCGATTGACAGAAATGCGCGCCCTCGGCTAGGCTTTTTGCCATGCGAATGTTGATCCAAAATGCGCTCATCGTGACCATGAACGAGCGCAACGAGGTCATCGACAAGGGCGCCATCGCCATCGACGGCAAGCGCATCGTTTACGTCGGCCCCGCCGAATGGACGCCGGCGGGGCCGTTCGACAAGGTCGTCGACGCCGGCCGAATGATCGCCATGCCCGGTATGGTCAATGCGCATTGCCACTCACCGGCGAATCTTGTGCGCGGCATGATGCCGAGCAAGCCGCTGGAAATCTGGCGCGCTTATTATCGGGCATCGTTGCGCGACATGCGGGACGAGGATTTTTACGCCAGCGCGCTGCTCGGCGGCATGGAAATGCTCAAGAACGGCGCGACCACGGTACTCGACCATTTCGCCGGCAACCAGGGGTGCCGTTTCATGGGCGCCGGAGCGGCCATCCAGGCTATGCGCGACCTCGGACTCCGCCATGTCGTCGCGCTGACGATAACCGACAAGAATTACGAAGACACGATCCCGCTCGGCGACACGGCTGCGAGTCTCAGTGACGAGATCAAGCGCATGAGCGCGAGCGAAGCGAAATCGACTCAGGCCTGGCTCGACGAGTGCGAAGCGTTTATCGAGACCTTTAATGGCCCGGAGAAGCTGACAACGGCCTGTCCGGGCCCGTCGGCGGTGCAGCGCTGCAGCGACGAGTTGCTGATAAAATCAGCCGACCTGGCACGCAAGCGAAATTTGCCGATGCATATTCACCTGGCCGAGACCAAGGCGCAGGCCCTAATGGGGCAGCAGATTTACGCCACGTCGCTGCTCAAACACCTGGACGCCATCGGCGCTTTGGATACGAATCTGTCGCTAGCTCATTCGATCTGGATCGAGAATAGCGACATCGAACTGTTTGCCAAACGTCGCGCCACCCCCGTACATAATCCGGCGAGCAATTTGCGCATCGGTAGCGGCCTGGCCAAAGTGAGAGAATTCCTTGCCGCTGGAGTTACTGTCGGCTTGGGCACGGATGGCTCGGCTTCCAATGACGGCCAAAACATGTTCGATGCCATGCGTTTGGCCGCTTTGATTCACAATCAAGCGGGGACGGATTTCAGCGGCTGGATAAGCCCGCGGCAAGTGCTGGCCATGGCCACGCGCAACGGCGCGCGGGCTTTCGGACTCGACGCCGGCGTGCTTGCGCCCGGTAAGTTGGCCGATATTGTCCTTCTGCGCCGGGATACGCCGGCGTTCACACCGCTCAATGATGCGATCGCTCAGTTGGTCTTTTGCGAGAACGGGAGCGGGGTCGATAGCGTGATTGTCAACGGCGAGATCGTTGTCGAAGACGGACACCTCACGAAGGTCAATGAGAAAGAGGTTTTAAGACTCGCCGAGCAGGCGCGGCGGCGCGTCGATCCATCGATTCAAAGGGAATTGGCGGCAGCGAAGACTTTGGAACCGAGCTTAACGGAAATGTATTTTCGCGTGTTTCGTCAGTGATGGAGTTTTGGTGAGGGAAATCAGGCAATCTGGTTGACGTCAGTGCCGCCTATCAGGCTCACGGCTCGAAAGCCGAGTCCTCATTAGAATATCCTCCCAGGCAAGTTCCGGATGGTCATAACCGCGCACGTCGAGATCCCAGGGACATAAATCCTGATAAGCGGTGCCGGCGAATTCTGCAGCCTGACTCTCGTCCACATAGGCTTTGGAGTTGCTGATCGCGTTCCGGACAATCAACACCGTTAACGCAAGGCCGACGGATGATGCGAGGATGGTTCCAGTGACTAGGATGATCTGCATATGCTAATCCCTGGATCGGGGTCTATATCGCGGTGAGCAAGCTGCCGTCAAGGGGCTGCGCGTTTGCTGCGGGCGAACGGTATGACTCTACAGCGACGGCCTCTGGTTGCGCCAGTCCGTCGCCTGTTCATAGGCGTAGGCGACTCGAAAGCAGGTGGGTTCGTCAAAAGCCGGCGCTACTATCTGTAGTCCCGCGGGCAGGCGGCCGCCCGTGAAGCCACAAGGCACTGATATGGTCGGCAAGCCGGTGAGATTGAATGGATTGGTGAAATTTGGACGGAGGTTTTGTTCGTTAGGGTCGATTTTGGCGAAGGCTTCAGGCGGGCGTGGAGTTCCCGGCACGGCGAAAACATCGACGCGCGCGAAGTTCGCGCAAATCTGCTCATTTAAGACCGCGCGGGCGCGTTGGGCGCTGATATAGTCCGCGGCGCTCAAGAAGGCTCCTTCGAGCATGCGTCGGCGCACAGCACTGCCGAATCGCATCGGCGTCTCTTGGTAGGTTTTTTCATGATAGGCGTAAGCCTCGCAGACCAAAATCGTTTGGTTGGCTTTGCGCGCGAGAGAGAACGGCTTGCCATCGATCTCCACGACGTTCGCGCCGAGTTCCCTCAGGACTTCGATCGCCTGGTTGAAGATTTTTTCGGTCTCCGGATCGATGCCCCGGGTTTCATCGAACCAATGCGCGCGCGGCACGCCGATGCGCAGTCCTTTGATGCCGTTTTTGATTTCAGATCGGAAATTTGGCACGGCCACATTGGCCGAAGCCGGATCCTTGGAGTCATAGCCAGCGATCGCCTGAAGCAAGATCGCGCAATCTTCCACGCTTCGTGCCATCGGCCCTGCGTGATCGAGGGACCAGCTCAAAGGAATGACACCGTAACGGCTGACCCGTCCGTAGGTCGGCTTGATGCCGACGACGCCGCAGTGAGACGACGGCGTGCGGATCGAACCGCCGGTGTCGGAACCTAAGGCCCCGTAGCAAAGTCCTGCGGCGAGCGCGGCGCCCGAACCGCTGCTGGAACCGCCGGGGATATGGTCCGTGTTCCATGGATTACGCACGGCGGGAAACGGGGTGTCAACCGACGGACCGCCGAAGGCGAACTCGTGCATGCCGAGCTTGCCAAGCAAGATGGTGCCTGCTTGCTGAAGCTTTGTCACCGCGTGGGCGTCATGATCCGGGATCCAATCTTTTAGCACCGCCGAGTGGCAGGTGGTGCGGATACCTCGGGTCGCATAGAGGTCCTTCAGGGCGACCGGGATGCCGTGGAGCGGACCGCGCTCCTCGCCGGAAAGGAATTCATTCTCCGCTTGCCGGGCCTGGCGTAACGCGAGATCGGCGCTGAGGGTGATGAAGCAGTGCAGCTTGCTGTCGATCGCCGAGATTCTCGCCAGCAATGCTTCGGTGAGTTCGACCGGTGAAAAGTCCTTTCGACGCAGCGCCTGGCCCGCTTCCCGAATCGTCATGTAGCCGATTTCGTTCGCTTCCATTGCCGTCAGTCGAGGCGCTTGCTTGACAGTAAAAAAGAAGAAGCGGGCTCATCGCTTGCGGTTGTGAAGCAGCGCAGCTCGGCGGCTTGTCGCCGCGCGCGATTGACACCCGGGAGCAGGGAATGCAATTCGTCGTCGCCGAGCTTCAATCCCGCCTGCTCCGCCATCTGGCGGAGATTTTCGATCGTCATTTCGCTCATATGAGTTTCCCGGATCGTCGATCGCCCAACGAGCTATCTTTTGGGCACCAGCACGTCGCGGACTTTAGCGACGCTCTTGGCGTCCATGTGAAAGAGCTTTTCGACAATGCCATCAACCTCGGCGCCGCTCAGCGGATTGATCTCCAGCTTGGCCTTTTCGCTTTCCGCCAAGAACTCCGGATCTTTCATTGTCACGTTGAACGCCTTACGCAACAGCTCGACGCGGCCCTTCGGCGTGCCGGGCGGCAGGGCATAAGCGCGCAAAATCGCCGACGGTGCATGGGTCCCGGATTCGATCAATAGGCGAGCGTCGGGAGTTTTGGCGTAATCGATAGCGTTGGGAACGTTGGGGATATCAGAGGCTTTCTTCGAATTGATTTGAACGATCGCTTTGACCGCACCGGATTCCAGCCCCTTAGCCCAGGTGGTGCGGATCGATGCCCAGGTCCAGCAACCGCCATCGACCTCTCCGCTCTCGGCGGCGAGACGAATATTTGATGTCCCTTTGAAGCCTTCAATCAATTGGATAGGCAAGCCCAAGGCGGCCTGTAAGATTCGTGGAATATCCGAGTCGTTGGCGCCGGGAGCTTCTCCACCCAATTTGACCGGCTTTTTGGCGGCAAACCAATCCTCCAAAGAGTTGATCCCGCTGGCTTTGGTCAGGGCACAGACGCTTTCGTCCTGTACCGGAGCGCCAAGCCATTCGAACTTCCGCGCGTCGAACTCAATCCCCTTGTCGCCCAAAATCTGCTGCAGCACCAGGGAGCCGATGAAGTTGCCGATGACCAAACCATCCGGCTTCGCTCTAAAAAGGGAGTTTGCCGCGAGGCGGCTGCCTGCGCCACCCATGTTCTCAACGATGATGGTGGGATTGCCCGGTAAGTGACGGCCCATGTGCCGGCCGATCATGCGGGCGTAGGCGTCAAAACCGCCGCCCGCGGAAAAGCCGACGATGATGCGAATCGTTTTGCCGCGATAAAAATCCTGATCCGCCGATCCGCCGCGCGCATCATGCGGCGCCGCGATGAGCAATGCCAGAAACGTCAATAGGCTGATGAATTTGAACATAAATGTCCTCCTGCGCCCGGCCGAGATGGTGACGATTGGAACCGTTATGCTGTCTCGATATGCTGCGCTAGCTTTACTCGATGAGGGCGCTTGAAGGCAAATGAAATTTAGCTTGAGAGATACATTGCGTGGGAGTGAATCTTATCGGCCAAGTGGAAGCGCCAGATATTCCGTCATTGCCGTATGTTTTTAGCGGGAATCCGTCTTGTTTTACTGCTCGCGCACCGGCCTGGATGCCGCCCTGTGCGGCCATGACGGACTTTCACTAGACAGGTGCAGCGCGAGGATGCGTTTCTCGAAATTCGTCGAATTAGCGCAAGTTTCCCGTGTGACCCAGCGAGTATCTGCCAGGCTGCGGCCAGACCGTGAGGCCGTGGGGTTCGCTCTTTACGGGTATTTTTTTGACGCTCCCGGAAGTCGTGTCGAAAATATAGACCTCGTTGTCGTAGCGGCCGGAGAGCCACAGTTGTTTGCCGTCGATGGTGAGGTTTCCCATGTCAGGACTGCCGCCGCCGGGAATTGTCCAGGTGTCGGTGACCTTGCGGGTGGCAAAATCGATCACCGAAACGCTGCCTTTGCCTTTCGGCGGACCGTAGACCCGAGCTACTCCGCGATTGGCGACGTAGAGTTTGGTGCCGCTGCGGTCCGGGTAGAGACCGTGCGCGCCCAGGCCGGTCCTAATATGGCCGATCTCGAAGAACTTGTCGGCGTCGATGATAAACACGCCCGCGGCTTTCATGTCGGCGACGTAAAAAACTTTGCCGTCGGGCGAGATGCGTACGTCCTGCGGCATGCCGCCTTTGGAAAGTTTAAGATAACCGACCACTTTCTTATCGAGCAGATCAACCTTGGCGAGCGCGCCGCCATATTCGCAGGTAAAAATCCCGTACCGGCCATCGATCGAAAAATCGGCGTGGTTGATCCCCGGACAATTGGGCGTGTCGATTGAATATTTCATCGCCATCGTGTGCGGATCGCGAAAATCGAGCCTCTTGCGCGCCTCCGCTACGATGATCGCGGCGCTGCCGTCCGGAGTAAAATACATATTGTAGGGATCGTCGACCGGAAGATTCTTGCCGGGCTTGCCGGTGATCGGATCGATGGCCGTTACACTGCCGTCGTCACGGCCTTCGGCATTGTTGTTGACCCACAGAGTTTTTAGATCCCACGAGGGCACTACGTGTTGCGGATGGATGCCGACTCTGAACTTAGTGACGATCTTCAGGGTTGCGGGATCGATCACCCACACATCGTTGGAGCTACGGTTGGGGACGTAGACTCGATGCAAGTGATTGGCGACGACCGGGCTTAAATTGCCAGAACGGGTTTCGCTATAAAGATTATTTGGATCGATGACCGGCGGCATCCCGGGCACGGTGTGAATCGCTCGCGCGCCGATCTCAGCAGCGATGGTCATCTGCGACGGACATAAGAGTATCGCGAGCATCAGTGCTGACAACTGCAAGACGCGATAGCGCATGATTTTCACCTCCAACGCATGGCAGAAGCCCGGCGGCGTCCTAGAGGCGCCGGGTGGGTGCATGTTAGACGAAAAATGATAGGAATTCGAGGTTGGCTGATTAAGCGGCGCTCTTCTTTTTAGCGTTCTGCATGGCCCAATAAACATTCTCGGGCTTGAGCGGCAAATCGTAGACTCTCACTCCTAACGCATCGGCGACCGCGTTGCCGATCGCCGCCGGGGTCGGCGCCAGTCCCGGTTCGCCCAGGCCTTTGGCACCATAGGGTCCCTCGGGCTCGGGACATTCCACGACAATGGGAATGATCTCAGGGGTGTCTAGCGACGTCACCAGGTGATAGTCGAGGAATGAGGGGTTGCGCACTTTGCCGCTGTCGTCAACGACCATCTCTTCGTGCAGCGCCGAGCCGATACCCATGACCACGCCACCTTCGATCTGCGCCACGCAATTGAGCGGATTGATTGCCTTGCCCACGTCGTGGGCTGCAGACATGCGCAGCACGCGCACCCGGCCGCTGTCCTCGTCGACCGCGACTTCGGCGGCCTGGGTGGCGTACATGTAAAACGCCGAAGCATGGTCGCTGTGTCCGGTTTCGAGATCCAAGTCTTTGCCGATTTCGTAAGTATAGGAACCGTCGCCGCGCACCTCGCCGTTGATGCCGAGCTTGCGCCTTACGATTTCGCCGATAGGAAGAGCCTGCTGCGGCTGGTCCTTTAGGGAAACCTTGCCGTCGCCGTAAACGAGATCTTTGACTTCGGCTTCGAGCATCGGGCTGGCGGCTTCCATGATCTGCTCGCGCGCGTGAATGGAGGCGCGGCGCACGGCGTTACCCATGTGATAGGTGCTGCGACTCGACGTAGTCGAGGCGTCGAACGGGATCACATCAGTGTCGAGCTGGTGCATGCGGACTTTGTCGATTGGCACCTTGAGCTCTTCTGCAGCAACTTGCGACAGGATCGTATTGCAGCCCTGGCCGATTTCCACCGTCCCCGCCAGGACGGTGACTTCGCCCTTGGCGTTCACTACGACGCCGGCGGCTGAAGTGGTGGGCGATCGGGTTGGCTTTTGAATGCAAGCGAAGCCTTTGCCGATCTTCAGGCCCGGCCGTATGGCTTTTGGTTTTTTGCCCCAGTCAATCGCTTCGGTGGCTTTAATCAGGGTTTCCTTCAGGCCCACGGCGTGAAGCTGCTCGCCCCAGTAAGCAACGTCGCCTTCAACGAAAATGTTCTTCATGCGAATATCGACCGGATCCATGCCGAGCCGCCTGGCGAGCTCATCCATTTGCTGCTCGCCGGCCCAGGCGCCCTGCGGAATGCCGTAGCCACGATAGGAGCCGGCGACCGGTTTATTGGTATAAACCGCATAGCCGTCGACTTTCACATGCGGAATGCGGTAAGGCCCGGGGGCGGGAAGGCTGCCGCGGATACAGACGGTCGGACTCTTCTCGGCGTAGGCTCCGGCGCCCCAGTAAATCTTCATCTCGCGCGCTACCAAGGTGCCGTCGTTTTTGACCCCGGTTTTGGAGTAAACCACGGCTTCGTGGCGCGTCAGTGTGGAGATGAAAGTTTCCTCGCGATTGAACTTCACGCGCACCGGCCGGCCGCTGGTATGGAACGCCAGGGCAACCGCGATCGGCTCGACCTTCAAACCGCCCTTCGAACCGAAACCGCCGCCTTGTAACGGGTTGATGAAACGGATTTTTTCCTTGGGCATGCCCAAGGCTTCGCTGATCTCATGGAGCGCGCGAAAGGGCGCGTCATTGGCCACCCAGATGGTCAAGCGCCCCGACTGTTTGTCGAACTGCGCGTGCGCCGAATGCGGCTCCATGGCGGCATGCTGAATGATGGGGACGAAATAGCGCTCCTCGAGCACGAGATCGGACTCCCTGAAGCCTTGCTCGACATTGCCTGTGCGCAGCTTAAAGTGCTCGGCGACATTGGGCATCGCGGCTCTGACAATGAAGTCAACTTTGCGATATTTGTCGAAATCTTCGTGAATTTCGACTGCGCCCGGTTTGCAGGCTGCTTCAGGATCGGTGTAAACCGGCAGATCTTCGTATTCGACTTCGATGAGCTTCAGCGCCGCTTGGGCGATGTCCTCGTCTTCCGCCGCAACCGCAGCAACCGGTTCGCCGATATAGCGAACTTTGTCCTGAGCCAGAAACGGCTTGTCCTTGATCGACTCGCCGTGGGTCCAGGGAGTGTTTTCGGCGGTCACGACCGCGACCACTCCCGATAGCCTTTTGGCTTTTTCGCAGTCGATCTTTTTGATTTTAGCGTGCGCTTTGGGGCTGAACAAAGTCTTCCCGTGGAGCATGTTGGGCAGAACCAGATCGTACCCATAAACTGCCTGGCCGGTGATTTTCTCTTCGGCGTCAACGCGCTGGACCGGTTTACCTATGACTGTCAGTTCTGCCATCTCTTCTCCCTAATA
>JAICHC010000056.1 GCA_025922795.1 Candidatus Binatia bacterium
GACAGAGCAGAAACTGTTGGCTCTGCTCGCGATCCCCGAAGCGGCGGCTTACCCTTCCATGCTCAAGGGAGCGGAGTGGGTTGCCACCGATACGCAATTCTTCATCGCCGGCTGGAACACGAAACTAGTTAAGAAAGGTGATGAACCCAAGCAGTTCGAGGATTTCGCCGATTCGAAATGGAAGGGAAAGATCATCGCCGAACCCCGCGATTTTCAGCTTTTGATGGGACTGGCGAAAAGAAAATATCAGAGCGATGAAAAGGCGGTGGCGCTGTTTAAAAGGATCGCGGCCAACGGCGTCGAATTTCACAAGGGTCATTCGCAGTTAGCCGAACTCTTGGTAGCGGGCCAAGCGCCGGTTTGTCTCACCTGTTATTCGCACCATTTCCCGCCGCGGATCAAAAAAGGGGCGCCGGTTCAAGCCTTATTGAGCGAGGGTGTCGGCGAGGTCGGCGGCAGCGTAGCGATCTTGAGAGGGGCGCCGCACCCGAATGCCGCTTTACTCTGGGCGCGATGGGCAGTCAGCGAAGAGGGGCAGAGAGCCTATGCGCAGGCCGGTGAGACGCCCGCTCATCCGAAAGTGGAGCCTATGGAAAAAACCCGGCCGGTCACCGTCTACATGCTTGCCGCGAACGAGGTGAAAGAATTCCCAAAATACGAAAAGATATGGAAAGAGATCTTTCAGCTCAGATAGCTAACGCTGCTGTCGCGCGCGCCGTCTATCGCGAATATCTTTCCTGCAAGTGTAAGCCAGTGGCTGAAGATGCATTCGCGCTCGGTGGGGGCGCAGCTTTCTGCAGGGCGGCAATTCTGACAGCTCCGTACGGGTCCTCGCAATTTGGTGTTCGCGGGACAATTTAACTCGCGATGGCCTTTCTGCCTTCTATTCTTTTAATCTTCCCGACATAGTCCAAGGCTTCGGCGAGCTGGATCACGGAGGCGTACTTGGCGTTCATCTCAAAGAGATTGACGAGATGCGAAGTGCGCGAGCGATCAAAGACGCATTCCTCAACCAAAAAAACAGGATAACCGTAAGAGTAGCCGTCAAGCACGGTGCCGCGCACGCAGCCACAGGTGCTCGTGCCGGCGACAAGCAGGCAGTCGATGTTCTTCCGCACCAGATACGTTATCAAATGCGTGCCAAAAAAGGCGCTGGCGCGCGCCTTACGGACGATGAACTCACCATCCCTCGGTTTGATCAGATCGGGAAATTGGACGGCGAGCTTTTCGAAATCGGTGGCATCGACGCCACGCTTGGTAGCGTTACCGAAAGCTGCTTTAAAATCGGGATCGCTGCTCGAATAAATCACCGGGACATCCGCATCACGGCAAGCATGCAGCAGTTGCTGAATCTTCGGCAGGGCGTCCCAAGCCACTTGACCGCAGCTCGTCGGGAATTCATCGATGGCCTCCATGACCGGCATCGGTCGGGTGCCGGTGAAGCCTGTGATGACATCGATGATCAGCAGCGCCGGGTTGACGCCGAATTTCTCTTTGCCTTTGTAGCCGGCCTTCTCGTAAATTTTCCGCTCTTCTTCAGGGACAAACGCTTCCCACTCTCGCATGGTCAGGTCTCCTCTGGTTTTGCTTGCTAAGTAATTTCTCGGGTCCGTGTAGCTTTTGCGGGCATTGTTGCCGTAGGGAGTCAGGGGTAAGGAGATGGGACACGCCCCTTCACTCCTACTTCTCACTCCTCACGCTCTTTTTAAGGCGAGTACAACTTATCGCCGCGTTTGGTCATGAACAAGTCCAAGGGCAGTTCGACGCCAATGCCTTTTTCCTTTGCCTTCTCATACATTTTTCTCGCTGTCGCCGCGAACTGGATCCCCATACCGGTGTTGTTTTTGAAAAACGTGACTTCTTGGTCATTTTGGCGACCGCGGCAGTTACCGTTGACTAAATCTGCCAACTCGTGCAGGTTTTCCGCTTTGACCAGGCCGCGTTCGAGGCGATCGTGAAACTCAGCTTGTCTGTCGAGAAAAATTTGCCGTTTGTATCCTACCACGATGAGGCTGGCCCTCAACACGGCCTCGTCGTCCAATTCCTTGCGCGGCAAAAAACCATCCCCGCCGACGATGCTGTTTAGATGCATGCCTGGCTCGACCCACTTTCCGTGAATAACCGGGTCGACCGTATTGGTCGCCGCGGTCACGATGTCGCTGTCGCGGATGGCCTCTTCCGCCGAATTCACGGGCATTACGTCGATGCCGGTCTCCTCGCTCATTTCTTTCGCAAAGCGCTCACGGTTCTCTTTTGTCGGACTGTAAACCTTAACCTTGTTCAGCTTCCGAACCACCGCGTGGGCCGCCAGCTGAGTCTTGGCTTGCTCGCCTGAGCCGAGCAGCGCCATCGTTCTGGCGTCTGTGCGGGCGAGGTATTTGCTCGCGACCGCGCTCGTGGCACCGACCCGCATGGTGGAGATGAAATGATCATCCATTAGTGCCAGGATCTCGCAAGTGTCCATGTCGAAAAGCAAGACGAGGCCGATGAAATCGCCCGGATATACGCGCCGCTTGCTGCCCGCGACCTGAACTTCTTTGGAAAAGCTCGAATCAATGCGCAGCGCCATCGATTTCATGCCGGGCACGAGCCCCATGATGTTATTGAAATAGTATTGGCCGCCTTCTTCCTTCCACGGAGTTCGCAAACGCGCGCGCGGCGCATTCATGGCCTTGCCCTGGCCGAGCTCACGAAAGGCCGACTCGATAGCGTCGATTTCTTCCGCCATCGGCAGCAAGTTTTCCATTTGATCGTTCTTTAATACCAAAACCATGTCGATGTCCTTCCGGGTATCTAAATTGCCTATAACAGAGTGCTGCGATGGGTCAAGGTGGGAGCGGGAAGGAAACTTGCATCTCCCGGTTTCGAATGAAAACGCCGTTGCTGGGTGAGCTGCAATCTGATCGGGCCATAAGCATCAAACGAATCTTTTGCAGTTTCTTTGTCGGCCGCTTCACTTATTCTGCGTGGAGCTGACAATTACGTCAGCTATCATTCGAATAAATGTCGGATGATCATTGGGGCAGCTTGCTCGTATCAGGTTGACTCCCAAATCCTTGGCTAAGTTTTTCGCTTCGATATCTAGATCATAGAGCACTTCGACGTGGTCGCAGACAAAACCGATCGGTGCGACAACGATTTCATGGAGCCGTTCGGCGGCGAGCTTGCGAATTGCCTCGCGAATGTCGGGCTCAAGCCAGGAGTCAGTCGGTTTGCCGCTACGACTCTGGTACGCCAGCGACCAGTGGGGCTGCCCCATTCGTCCAGCGATCAGTCGCGCCGTTGTATTTAACTGCTCTACGTAAGAGGAGCGCTCGGCCATGGCCAACGGCAAGCTGTGCGCGGTGAAGATCAGCGGTGTTCGGTCGGTGACGATCCCGCGGTAAGCCGCTTGGATCAGTTCTACCCAGGTCTCAATAAAAAGCGGATGATCGTGCCAGCCGTCGCAGTAGTCGATCTCTGGTGCTTTACCCCCAAGCTCGGCGCGGGCGTCGTCAATGTTTTTCTGGTAGCGCTCCCAGCTTGCCTCGGTGCGATGGGAAGTGAGGATGAAACCGCGCGCACGCGTGACACCGTCGTTCGCCATTTGTTTGATTGTCTCGGCAAACAGTGGGCGGCTGTTGCGCAGGCCGACATAGACAGGGGAATGCCGGGCTTGCTGGTTGAATAAATGTTCCAATGCGCGCGCTTGACGGAAGGTAATTTCGTTGAAAGGCGATTTCCCGCCGACAGCTTCATAGTGGCGTGCAACTTCTTCAAGGCGCTCAGGTTGGACAGCGATGCCCTCGGTAACGCGGGCGAGGAATGGGCGAATCTCCTCGGCTGACGTCGGACCTCCGAAGGCGATCAGGAGAATAGCGTCATATAGCTGAGCCATGACCTTATCCAAATTGGGGCGCCGCTAAGTGATGTTACTGCCGCTTCAACGTGGAGTGATGGAGTACTGGAGTCATGGAGTGTTGCTATGGGAATTGAATATCCGGCCGCGCCCAATACTCCACCACTCCATGACTCCATTTTTCTACCGCGCGCTTAGTTCGTGCACCGCGTCGACCAACGCGACCACGTGATCCACCGGCGTCTCGGGAAGCACCCCATGACCGAGATTGAAAATGTGACCGGGGCGTCCCGCGGCGCGCCCCAAGATCTCGGCGACCCGCGCTTTAATTTCCTTGGGTGGGGCGAACAGGGCTACCGGGTCGAAATTGCCTTGCACGGCGATGTCGTGACCGACGGTGGCCCAACCCTCGTCGAGATTCACCCGCCAGTCCAGACCGATAACGTCGCCACCCGCGGACCTAATATTTTTCAACGACCCGGCCGTGCCGGTGCTGAAATGAATCACTGGAATGCCCGGTGTGACGGCATCGATCACCGCTTTTGTGTACGGCAGAGCGAATCGCTCGTAATCGTCTGGCGTTAGACAGCCGGCCCAACTGTCGAAAAGCTGCACGGCCTCGGCGCCGGCATCGATTTGTAAATTCAAATATTCTGCAATCACTTTGGCCAGGCGTTCCATTAAACGCTTCCACGCATCGGGCGCTCCATAAAAAAGCCTTTTGGTATGTATGTAGTTGCGCGAGCCGCCGCCTTCGATGAGATACGACGCAAGCGTGAATGGCGCACCGGCGAAACCGATCAAAGGAACTTTGTCGTCAAGCGCGACTCGAATCTTCTTCACCGCGTCGTAGACAAACGAAAGCTCTTGCTGCGGATCGAAGTTTTTCAACGCATCGATATCTTTCCCGCTGCGTACCGGGCGGTGAATCACGGGCCCATCGCCTTTCGAATATTGCAAGCCGATCCCCATGGGCTCGAGAATCAGTAGAATATCGGCGAATAAGATCGCTGCATCCACGCCGAGCCGCTCAACCGGAGTGACGGTAATTTCTGCCGCTAGGTCGGGGCGTTTGCACAGTTCGAGAAAGTCATGTTGGGCGCGTAGGTTGCGATACTCTTCCATGTAGCGCCCGGCTTGGCGCATCAGCCAGACTGGCGTGTACACAGTCTGCTCGCGGCGGCAGGCGGCGAGAAAGGGATGCTTTGTCTTTGTCATGGATGTCGACGGACGACAAAACAGTAAGAGGCTTTGAGCGGAAAATCAATCGGGTTTGTGGCGAGGTGAGGCCGCGCCGATCGTCGCTTCGCCATACTTGCGGCGCAGCTCGTCAATGCCTTTGTAGAGCTGCTCTAAGGACTTGCGCCGGTCGCGATCCAAAAGCGGTTCTTGCCAGCCTGTGCTCTGCAGTGCGCTCGCGCTTACGCCCAGCAGACGCACCGACCGGCCTTCGGCCACATTTCGTCTGAGCAGGTCTCTAACAGTTGCGAAAATCTCTTTATCGAAACAAGTCGGCGACGGCAGCGTGCGCGAGCGGGTGATCGTGTAAAAATTGGTGTAGCGGATTTTCACCGTCAAGCAGCGCGCGTATAATTCCTCCCGGCGCAAACGGCCGCCGACCTCCTCGATCAGCTCCCAGAGGATGCGCTCCATGGCCGCAATATCCTTGACCGGATGTTCGAGAGTGGTTTCGTTTCCGACGGAGTGATCGTGGTGGTGATGGCGCTGCTCCGAGAGCTCGGCGAGATCCAAATGTCGCACGGCCAGGTCCTTGCGACTTAATAAATCGCCGATGGTCTTAATGCCCTTTTGGTCGAATGACTTGTGGGTCTTGGGACCGACGCCCGGGATCATTTCGACGGCGAGTGGCGCCAGAAAATCTATTTCGAAACCAGCCGGCACATAGACTAGGCCGCGCGGCTTGGCCAAGGTCGCAGCGATTTTTGCCGTCACTCTGCTGGTCGAGAGCCCGCCGGAGGACGGCAAACCCAAGTCGTTTTCGATGCGGCGAATGATCGTATCGGCAGTCTTCAGCGGCGGGCCAAAGAGCCGGTCGGTGCCGGTGAGATCAACGAGTCCTTCATCGATCGAAAGCGCGCGCACATTGGGAGAATAGTGCTCCAAGACCGCAAAAACTTTTTCGGAAAACTCCGAATAGATGCGCCGGCGGTTCGGCAAAAAGACTCCTTGGGGGCATAGCTTTTGAGCTCGAAAACCCGGCATCGCCGAATGGACGCCGAATTTCCGCGCTTCGTAAGAAGCCGACATGACGACGCCGCGGCCGTTGCGACCGCCGACGATCACCGGTTTGCCGCGCAAGCTGGGATCGAGAACCTGTTCGACGGAGGCATAAAAAGCGTCCATGTCGATGTGGAGATACCAGTTCACGTTTTTAGTGTCGGCCCTTGCCAGTCCGATAAGCCTGGTGAGTCACGCCGTTGCGACGCGACATCTTAGCGCGCTCTGATTTGGTCTTCAACGGAAAACCGAACGTCGAATCAATCTTGCCGCCCGCCACGCAGCACCGAGAATAAAATAGCGAGAAGAGCGAAAGCATTGATGAAATGGACAGTAAAACCAAAGGCATCGAGAAATTGCTGCGGGGCGGCGGACCAACTGCCAGGCGCTTCGATCTGCTGCGCGGTCAGGCCGCCGGCAACCAAGGCATAGGTCATGATCGCCCCGGATAACGTGATACCGATCGCGCCGCCGATCCTTGCCGTGGTCACAGTCATGCCCGAAGCGGCGCCCACTTGATCGCGCGACACCGCGCTCATAATTGCGCTCTGGTTGGGTGAATTGAACAACGCCCAGCCGAGCCCAATCAACACTTGCGGGAAGACCAGCTGGAAAATTGACGATTGGAGCGTAAACGAAGCGATCATGGACTGCCCCACGACGATGATTGCTGCGCCGCTGCTGCAAAGCAGACGCGATCCGAAGCGATCGGAAAGCCAACCGGCGAGCGGTGCAATTAAAATGATGACGACGGAACTGGCAATGATGATCCAGCCTATTTGTGTGGCTGTGAATCCCCGTAAATTTTGCAAATAGAAGGGCAGCAGCACGCCAATGGCGGATTGAGTTGCCGTGACGAAGAACAAACTAAGATTGGAGGCGCTAAAAAGACGATTACGAAAGAGCGAAAGATGCAAGATCGGATTTTCCGCCTTTTGCTCGGCGCGGATGAACAGCGCCAGAGTCGCCAGCGATAGAAGGAAAAAGGACCAGACGACTGGATGGCCGATACCGAGATGCGGCAGTTGATTGAGCGCATAGACGAAGCAGATGTTGGTGAGCAACAAATAGCCGGCGCCGGCGATATCAATCTTGACACGACCCGCGCCTCTTTCTCTTTCATGCAACACGCGCCAGGCAAAATAGGCGCAGGCCAGGCCGACAGGAATGGTCATGAAAAAAATCCAACGCCAACCGCTGGTGTCGATGATGAAACCGCCGAGGGTAGGTCCGATCATATAGCCGACGTGGTATGCCGTCGAAGTGATGCCAAGCGCCTTACCGCGTTCCGATGGAAGCGCGTTAATCGTAACCAACGCTCGTCCGTTAGCCAGAATGAGCGCGCCGCCGATGCCCTGGAGCACGCGAAAGGCTATGAGTTGTCCCGAGCTTTGCGCCAAACCACAGAGCGCAGAGCTGACGACAAATAACAAAAAGCCGAAGATATAAATCCATTTACGGCCGAACAGATCGCCCAGCCGGCCGAGTGTCAGCACCAGCCCAATGACCGCCAGATCGTAAACCAGGAGAACCCACTGGATGAAGGATAGGTCCGCATGAAAAACATGCGTGAGCGTCGGCAAAGCGATCTGGATCGCCCGATGATTGATGGCGACAAGCGCGAGTCCGAGAGAGACCTGGTAAAGCACCAGGCGCGCATGGGACCTTTGTTCGTCGGTAATGTTCGTTTCGGCCATCAGATAAAAAAAAGGGAGCAAGCACATCGCTGCTCCCTGTCATCATGCTGCAGAAATAATAAACTGCGACAATCTAGGCTAGCGAGACTGCTGAAGACTCACATGTTCGTTGCGACTCACGCCGCGCTCAAAAGTCACGGGTTCCCGTGCAATACAGGTCCACACACCGTTAACAGGACGACGACGTCAATGAATCGTCTGTTGCGCGTAACTGTCGTCGAGCGAGGCGGCAGTCCCATGATTGAAAACCAGTTCGTCGCCGACCGCATCGATCTTGACGAGATCGCCTTCTTTGAATTCACCGTCGAGGATCTTTACCGCCAGCGGATCCTGAATCATTCGCTGGATCGTGCGTTTGAGCGGGCGCGCTCCGTAGGCTGGATCGTAGCCTTTTTCTGCGATGAGCGCCTGGGCTCGCTCACTGAGCTGAAGCGAGATCTTACGATGCGCGAGATTTTGCCGCAGGCGCTTAAGTTGTATTTCTACAATTGATTTGATCTCATCCCGGCCGAGACTGTTGAAAATGATCGTCTCGTCGACCCGGTTAAGAAATTCCGGCTTGAACGCCTCGCGCAAAGCGGCACCCACCAGGCGCTCCATTTCTTTACGGTTGTTGGCGCCAAGCTCTTGAATGTATTGGCTGCCGAGATTCGACGTCATAATGATGACCGTGTTTTTAAAATCAACGGTGCGGCCTTGGCCGTCGGTCATCCGGCCGTCTTCGAGAATTTGCAGCAGAGCATTGAAAACGTCGGGATGCGCCTTTTCGATCTCGTCGAACAGCACGACCGAATAGGGACGGCGGCGTACAGCTTCGGTCAAGTAGCCGCCCTCTTCATAGCCGACGTAACCGGGAGGGGCGCCGATCAGCCGCGCCACCGAGTGCTTCTCCATGAACTCCGACATGTCAAGGCGGACCATTGCCTGCTCGTCGTCGAAGAGAAATTCCGCGAGCGCCCGGCAGAGCTCGGTTTTTCCTACACCCGTGGGGCCGAGAAAGATAAATGAGCCGATCGGCCGGTTCTCATCTTGCAGTCCGGCGCGTGCACGGCGCACGGCGTTTGACACCGCATGGATGGCGTTCTCCTGGCCGATCACGCGGAGCTTCAGGCGATCCTCCATCTTGAGCAATTTTTGAATTTCGCCCTCAAGCATTTTCGAAACCGGGATGCCGGTCCACTTGGCGACCACTTCGGCCACATCTTCGGCGTCGACTTCTTCTTTAAGCATTTTTTGGTTCTTTTGCAGCTCGGTAAGCTTTTGATTCGCTTCTTCCAAGTCTTTCTGCAACTGCGTCAGCGTTCCGTAGCGCAGTTCCGCGGCCCGATTTAAATCGCCCTCGCGCTGGGCTTTTTGTTCGTCGACTTTAGTCGCCTCGATTTTTTCCTTGAGCGAGCGAATTCGCTGGATCGACTCCTTTTCATTTTGCCAGTGGGCTTTCAGACCGTTGGAGGTTTCGCGCAAGTTTTCAATCTCGCGCTCGAGTTGCGCCAGCCGCTCCTTGGAAGCTTTGTCTTCCTCGCGCCTGAGCGCCTGTCTTTCGATCTCGAGCTGAAGGATCTTGCGCTCGACTTCGTCGATCTCGATCGGCATGCTGTCAATCTCGATGCGCAGCCGCGACGCCGCCTCGTCGATCAAATCGATCGCCTTGTCCGGCAGAAAGCGGTCGCTGATATAGCGATGCGACAGCGTGGCGGCGCCGATGATCGCGCCGTCGGTAATGCGCACGCCGTGGTGAACTTCGTAACGTTCTTTCAGGCCTCGCAGGATCGCGATGGTGTCTTCGACGGATGGTTCGCCGACGAAGACCGGCTGGAAACGGCGTTCCAGTGCGGGGTCTTTCTCAACGCGCTTGCGATATTCATCCAACGTTGTCGCGCCAACGCAGCGCAACTCGCCGCGCGCCAGCGCCGGTTTGAGCATGTTTGACGCGTCCATGGCGCCTTCGGCTGCGCCGGCGCCCACTATCGTATGGAGCTCGTCGATGAACAGGATGATTTGGCCACTTGCTTCGGTGACTTCTTTGAGCACGGCCTTGAGCCGATCTTCGAACTCGCCGCGGTAGTTGGC
>JAICHC010000057.1 GCA_025922795.1 Candidatus Binatia bacterium
CGAAAACGTTTGCGCGCGCGCTCGTCGATTTGCCGGGCTATAACTTCGATCTGACTGTCACCAATCGACGTCATCCCTTCGGTCACGACCGGGGTTTTAGAGATATACTTAAACAACGAGGCCATCGGTTATGCTTCTGAGTTCGCCGGAGCTGTCTTCACCGGGTGTGCCGACCAAGTGCAAAAAAGGAACCGGAGACGATGAATCTCCGGTAAGGTGCGCCGGAAGGTGCCCGGAAGGATTGCATAGTGACAGGAGTAGTCTTCAGAGGTTTCCGTGAGGCGCGCGGACCAAATCTGTCTTCTTACCTGAGACCCGTTGCTCCTTTGGACTTTAGATAAGTCTTGACCTCTGCGCTCAATCCCTTGACCCCGGTGAAATTCGCGCCGCTTACGAGAGCGTTGCGAAAAACCGCACCGGTTAGATTTGCTCGTTGGAAACTGGCGTGGGTCAGGTCGGTATTCGCTAAGTTGGCATTCGTGAGATCGGTTTTGTCCAGAATCCCGCGACTTAATCGTGCGCCTTCAAAATTCGTCTCGCGCAAGTCCAAGCCGGAAAAATTCATGCAAGTGAAGTAGAGATTGCGAAAATCGCTCCGCAATAGACTTTCGCGACGATCCATCTTATCCAAAATCAGCCGTAATCGACGATCCGTCTTCATGAATCACTGCTCCTTGTTTCAAATCAACGTTAGCTCCGTTTGCTGTTCGTTTTCGCCAAAATGGTAACGCCCGCTTAGGCGCGCTCCTTGTCCGACCGGTCGATTTCCTGAAGCATCGATATGGCTTCTTCAACATGCGCCTGGAAGTATCGCCGCATAATGTCGAGCACCTCGATCAGCAACGGGTCGCGCACCGAGTAAAAGACCTGGTTCCCTTCCTTACGGCTGCTGACCACCTGTTTAGTTCGCAAGATCGCAAGATGCTGTGACGCGTTGGCTTGTTCGAGCCCCAAACGCTCGATAATCGCTCCAGCTGGGAGTTCGCCATCCCGCAGAGCCTCGACAATCGCTATTCGAGTAGGGTGCGCTAAGGCTTGAAAAATGCTTGCTTTAAATTGCCGAAGCGTGTCGGGCATTAAAAAACCGATTTCATTAACTTCGTATATTCGTATTATCTTATATAATAAATAAAGAGCTTCGGTCAATCTCGTTGAATCGAGGCTTACCGGTTAACAGGGATCTTTGCGTAGGACTGTCCGAATCACGAAGAGGCCTCCACGTGTCATCGGGCAGGGCAGCGTATGAACGATCGATCAGGGCAATCGGAAGGTAGGGGCGACCGGCTGGTCGCCCCTTAAACTAGAGCGCTTGGCGGCTGTGTATGGTGAGAGCTCTGCCGTTTATCGGCCAAATATCGACTTGAGAAATTTAATCTGCTCTGGCGACATGGTTGCATCTTCCTCGTAATAACCCGCCCAATACTTGACGCCCTCTTTGGGCACCCAGTACGACGGGACATGATCCGTCGGCACGTCCAGCCTGCGACTAACGTAACCCATCCCCTTGCTAAAGGCAGTCTGACCTTCCTTGGTCAGCAGCCAATTCAGAAAAACCTTTCCAGCGTTCGGATGAGGCGCGCGGTTGACGAACATGACGCTGCCGAATCCAGGTGTAAGATATGCCCCGTAGTCCTTGAAATAGGGCACCACGCCGAACTTGAGCCCCCGCTTTTCGAGCTGTTGCATAATGGTTCCCGGGCCAAGGTGCAACGGATACTTGCCCTGGGCGATCCACTCGATCTGGCGCCGTTGATCGCGGTCGACGGCGGCGGCTTGAGCGCGAATCTTTCGGTAGAAATCTTTCGTCTTCTCCGGTCCCATGACATGCCACACCCATCTAAAGACTCCGTTGCCGGTGCCGGAAGGAATCGGATCCTGGACGGCGATTTTACCTTTCCATTTCGGATCCAGTAAGTCCGTGAGTTCGTCGATTTCGTCGGTTTTGACCTGCGTCAAGTTATAAATCAGCGGCACGTTATTTTGTGTCGTAAAAACCAGATCGAATTTTGTCGAGCGGTCGGAAAACTCGAGTCGGTTGTCGCGCCAGTTCTTGGGATCGATCACCTCGGGTAAAATCAGTGCCGGCTCGATCGGATCGAGCGCCTTCATCGGCTTGAAGTAGGCGTTCGCGGTGCTGGTGCCATTGATCAAGACGTCCACGCTATAAATGCCGGCGTCGCGTTCGGCTTTGACACGAGTGGCGAGCTCGCCGCCGCGCGCGCCGGAAAATTCGATCGTGATGTCCGGGAAGGCTTTGGCAAAGCCCCGCGTGAGGGCTTCGCGGATCTGATCTCCCGGCGGGCCCAGGACGACTACTTTGCCTTCCTTCTTGGCCTGGGCGAGTGTCTGGTCCCACTTCTTTTGCCAGCCGCTGTCGCTTTGAGCAAAGAGCGCGGGAGCATAAATCATCGACAGTATCAGCAAAGCGGCCGGATAGAATTTCGGCTTTGGGCAATTTAGCATTGGACTCATGTTTTCCTCCCTGATCTGCGCCCTTGCGAGGTTCGGGCGCGCGGCTTGATTATGAATGCACCGATGATCTGCGAAATCCCAACAAACGTCCGATCAGTAACAACGCGAAAATCAGCATAACGAGAAATACGCCGAGCACCGCAGACTTCTCCTTGTTGGCGTCGGCGATATAGTCGAGCATCAGCAGAGACAACGTGCGCGTCTGATGCGTGGACAAAAATATCACCGTGGGAATATCGCGCGCCGCCGAAATGAAGGTGATGATCGCTACGGCCATCATGGTAGGCCTCAACAAAGGCAGCAGGATACGGCGAAAACTGGTCAGCCAACCGGCGCCGGAAGTGCTCGAGGCCTCCTCCAATTCGTTGCTGATCTGCAGCACGCCGGCCTTGATGATCTGGGTGCCGAGCGGCATCTCTTTGATGATGATCGCCAGGACCAGCACGGAAACTGTCCCGTAAATCAGTTTCACGTAACCGCCCGAACCGAGGACCGCCCACAGGAGCGCTAAGCTGATCAAGACACCGGGCAGCGCCCAGGGCAGCCAGGAAAGAACGTCGATCACGCCGCGGCCCGGTAGCCGGGTACGCACGATCAGATAACTGGTGATGGCGTAAAGCAAGGTGCCGACGATTGCCGCGCCCAGACCGAGGATCAGCGTATTCTTCAAGGAGCGCAGAAAAATCGGGTCCGTGAAGACGGTTGTCCAGTGCCGCAAGGTCCAGGTGTTCTCGACGTCGAAGTTGCCGAAGAATTCCATGAAGGTGCCCATGACCAAAGTCGCCAGTGGCAGAATGATCATGACGAAAATAAACAGCAGGCAAAAAGAACAAGTCACCCAGCGCCAGCGCCCCAGGGGAAAAGTCCGCACCATGTAGCTGCGCCCGGTCACTGTGGTGAACTCCCGGCCGCGCAAGTACGTCCGGTGCAGCCAGATCAGCAAGAAAATAAACAGCAGGAAGATGCTGCATAAAGCCGTGGCGCGTTCATAGAGCGGCGGCTCCCAGTGGATATAATCCCAAATCTTCGTCGGTACGACGTAAATGCCGGCGGGGATACCCAGAATCAATTCGATCTCCAGAGATTCAAGGCTGCGGATAAACCCCAGCGCGGTGGAGGCGAGAATGGCCGGCGCCAAGATCGGCACCGTGATCCGCATCAACACGCCCAAATTGCTGCTGCCCGAGGTGCGCGCGGCGTCTTCCAACGCGGCATCCATGGCGGTGAAAGCCGGGGTCATCAGCAGAAAGCGCACCGAGGTGCTGAACGCCAAATGGCACCAGATGATGCCCCAGTAGGAATACACATCGAAGGGCGGCTGCGACAGGCCGAACAGGTACATCAAGAATTTATTAATCAAGCCATAATAGGGATCGAGGAGGAGAATCCATCCCATGGTCATGGGCAGCAGCGGCAGAAAAAAGCCGAGCCACAAGGTCACTTCGATGAAGCCTTTGAGCGGGGTATCGGTGCGGGTTACCACCCAGGCAAAGAAGATCGCCAGCACGCTGGTGAGGACGACCCGGACAAATCCCAGGTAAAAAGTGTTGCCGATAGCGACGGCCAGATTGACATCGCCAAAAGCCGCCGCCCAGCCAGCGAGACCCCAGACGGTCGGCTGCCCCGGCCGGCTGATGGCAAAGCTCTTGATGAAAAGCAGCGCCAGCGGATAGGCCAGAAGCGCCACCAGCACCACGGCGAGCAGCACCGGCGGCAGCCAGCGCCAGGAGACCCTGGGGAGTTGCACCGCTCGAACAATCGCCGGTCTGGTGAGCTCCATCCTGTTTCACCGAAGAATGAAATTACGAGTTATCTGCCGAAGAGTTCCTTTAAGATCTTTGTTTCTTCCGCGCTGCGCTTGACGTTCTCTTCGGTGTAGCTCAACCAGTAGCGATCGCCGGGCTTCGGAGCGCCGCTGAAGAATTTCGCGTTCGGCGGCGGTATCATATAAGGCGGCAGGTGATCGGTAGCGACGTCCATGCGCCGGCTGACGTGATCCATGGCCTTGCTCCAGGCCGTCTGCCCTTGTTTTGACAGCACCCAGTTGAGAAAAATGGTCGCGGCATTCGGATGAGGCGCCTTGTTGAGCAGCATGGCGCTGCCGAAGCTCGCGGTCACGTAGGTGCCGTAGTCCTTAAACTCCGGGACGATGCCGACCTTGAGACCGCGGCCGAGCAGTTGACCGAGAACTCCATCGCTCGGTGCCAGTAGAAACGCGTACTTGCCTTGCGCCACCCATTCGATCTGGCGGCGCTGATCGCGATCGGCGAGGGCTGCGTTGGCGCGAATCTTTCGGTAGTAGTCCTTGGCTTTTTCCGGCCCCATCACGCGCCAGATCCAGCGAAACGTCACGTTACCCGAGCCCGAGGGCAGCGGATCGTTGAGGACGAATTTGCCCTTCCACTTGGGATCCAAGAGCTTTTGAAGCTCGTCGAGCTGATCCGCTTTGGCAAGCTTGGGGTTAAAAATCAGCGGCGTCTTGAGCATCGTCGAAAAAACCATGTCGGTGCGCGTCTCCGGGTCGGCGAATTCGAGTTTGTTGTCGCGCCAATGTTTCGCATCGACGACTTCGGGCAGAATTAGCGCCGGCTCGATCGGATCGAGCGCGCCCGTCGGTTTCATCTGGATCATCGCCGTCGTCGTGCCGCTCAGCAGCACATCGACTGTGTAAACGCCGCCGTCGCGTTCGGCCTTGATGCGCACCGCCTGCTCGCCGCCGCGCGCGCCGGAGTACTCGACGGCAATATCGGGATGGGCTTGCTGGAAATTTTTCGTCATCGCCTCGCGAATGAGTTCGCCTGGCGGACCCCACACCACGACCCGGCCGTCTTTCTTGGCGGCGCTCAGAGTTTTATCCCAGCGCTGCTGCCAATCCGACTTACTCTGCGAGTGCGCCTTCGGGATGAGTAGGAAGAGAATTAACGCCGTGAACGAAACGCACAGGCAAGAAAACAATAGCGGTAGGTTGCTTCGAATCGACCTCATCGATGGTCCTCCCGGGTCGTCCGAGTTGCCGTGACCTTTAAGAATTCGACTGCGATCCTGTACCCATCCGTATCCAACTTTAAAAAATTTGAGTCAAGCACCTCCAATTTGTTTTCGGAGAGCGCTCGGTGATGGCGAGGGGACCGAGGGCCGAGATAGCTTTTTGGTCAGCGCAGGTTTTTTAGCCGTTGCTGCATTTCGCGGGCGGTGATTTCTTGACCATAGAGTGGTCCGCCGGAAGCGAAGTGCTTGGCTTGTTCGAGCGAACCCACGACGACCGGATCGAAACCGGCACTGCGAACCAAAACGGAGGCCATCCTCAGCGCCTCTTGGTCGTCGCCGGCAATCGGAATCGCGATGCGGCCTTGAGCGCGTTTGGAGAGAACGGGGAGCCTTTGATAGTTGAGCGTATTGAACGCCCGCACAATCCGCGCACCCGCGAAATATTTTGCCGAGGTTAGGCCGATTCCCATCTCTTTAGCTTCCTTGGCGATCTCGCCGTCACGCGACGGAAAAGCGTTGCCCGCTTCAAGGACAATCCGGCCGACAAGTTCCCGGGCGTAATCTCTGCCGATCTGCGGGTAGGCGCGGTAAGGCACCGCGATAAAAATGACATCGCCAAATTTGAACGCTTCTCGTACCGTGCCGGCGCGCGCCCGAGGACCGAGACTCTCGACTAATGGTTTTAGCTCTGCCGGATGGCGCGACGAGAACAGCACTTGATGGCCGGCCTTCACCCACAAGGTGCCCACTGTGCCGCCGATATTGCCGGAGCCGATGATGCCGATTTTAATTTCGGATGAGATCGGTTCGGCTTGGGCCCGGACACCTTGCACTTGAGTTCCTAAGACAAACAGCAATGCGCCGATCCAGATAATCCAGCGGGGAATTAATCGATTGATGTTTGCGGAAAAATGAAACGTCATGACGAGCCCTTGGACGTGTTACAGGTTCAATGAAGATATCATGGAGAAAGCGTATTGAAACACTAACGTGACGAAGATCGACTTGTGCACCTCGTTGGCGACGCTCCTGCTCCCGTGCTGTTGAGTTTACGGGCTTGGAAAACCATGCATGAACGGTTCTCGAGGGCAGGCCTTAAACAAACCGGAATAATACATCGCGCATACCGCATTAACCGCGCGTCAGCTGGCGATACTTGATCCGGTGCGGGCGCTCGGCCGCCTCACCGAGACGGTTCTTACGATCGGCTTCGTATTCGGAATAATTGCCATCGAACCACACGACTTTGCTGTCGCCTTCGAAGGCGAGAATGTGGGTGGCGATCCGATCGAGGAACCAGCGATCGTGCGAGATCACCACGGCGCACCCCGCGAAGCTTTCCAACGCGTCTTCGAGCGCGCGCAACGTGTTCACGTCCAAGTCGTTGGTCGGTTCGTCGAGCAACAAAACGTTGGCGCCCTCCTTTAACATCTTCGCCAGATGAACGCGATTACGTTCGCCGCCGGATAAGTTGCCGACCTTCTTTTGCTGGTCGGTGCCGGAGAAATTGAAACGCGCGACGTAAGCGCGCGAATTGACCTCGCGCGCGCCGATCTTCAGAAGATCAACGCCGCCGCTGATCTCTTCCCAGATCGATTTCTTTGGATCGAGCGTGCGGCTCTGATCGACGTATCCTAATGCGACCGTCTCGCCGATGCGAATTTTGCCGCTATCCGGATCTTCCTGTCCTATGATCATGCGAAACAGCGTCGTCTTACCGGCGCCATTGGGGCCGATGACGCCGATGATGCCGCCGGGTGGGAGCTTGAAAGTCATGTTGTCCACCAGCAGGTTATCTCCGTAGGTCTTGCTAACTCCCTCCGCTTCGATCACGACGTTGCCGAGGCGCGGCCCGGATGGAATCGGGATTTCCAGCTCTTCCCGCCGTTTTTGCGACTCCTGGTCGAGCAAAGATTCATACGCGCTGATGCGCGCCTTGCCCTTGGCGCGGCGCGCCCTCGGCGACATGCGAATCCATTCGAGCTCGCGCTGCAGGGTCTTCTGTCGTTCGCTTTCCGACTTCTCCTCGCGGCGCAGGCGCTCCTGCTTCTGTTCCAGCCAGGAGCTGTAGTTTCCTTTGAACGGAATGCCTTCGCCGCGATCGAGCTCCAGAATCCAGCCCGCGACATTGTCGAGGAAATAGCGATCGTGGGTCACGGCGATGATCGTGCCGGGGTAACTCTGCAGGTGATGTTCGAGCCACGCCACCGACTCGGCGTCGAGGTGATTGGTCGGCTCGTCTAGCAGAAGAATATCCGGCTTTTGCAAAAGTAAGCGGCAGAGCGCAACCCGGCGGCGTTCGCCGCCGGATAAAATCTTCACCGGCGTGTCCGGCGGCGGACAGCGCAGCGCATCCATGGCCATCTCCAGCCGCGCATCGAGATCCCAGGCATCCTGCTGCTCGAGCTTTTCCTGCACCTGCCCCTGTCGTTCGAGCAGCCTGTTCATGGCATCGTCGGACATTTCTTCGCCAAACTTGGCGTTGATCGCTTCGAATTCTTTCAGCAAGTCGACCGTCTCTGTGACCGCTTCTTCGACAACTTGCCGCACCGTGCGCGAATCGTCGATCAACGGCTCCTGCTCCAGGTAGCCGACCGTGTAGCCCGGCGAGAGAACGGCCTCGCCGGTGATCTCCTTATCCACGCCAGCCATGATGCGCAGCAGCGACGACTTGCCCGACCCGTTGAGCCCGATCACGCCGATCTTGGCGCCATAGAAATAGGAAAGATAAATGTTCTTGAGAACGGGGCGCTTGTCGTAGAACTTGCTGACGCCGACCATCGAATAGATCACTTTGTTGGGTTCAGTGGCCATAATCAAAAAAGACCGTTCAAAATTCGAAATTCGAAGTTCGAAACCTCAATCCAATCGAAATCGCTCAGAGATCAAAATTCCAAATTCGAGATTGGTCCCCGTTCAGATCATTTTTCAGGCTTTTGTATGGAACATTTAGATGTGTTTCGACTTTCGGACCTTCGATATTCGAGCTTATCCTGTGGGTTGTTCCCTTGCGCGAGAAACTCCGATTTCTTCAGACTTATTGGTGCTAGCCTGTCAGGTTGGATCGGATTCTGCAAGAAAGAGAACCGTCTTGCTGATTCATTGCAATTCGTGATGAGGATTGACGACAAACTCGCTGTGTTGTACAGTCAACTGTACAAGGAGCAAAATTATGAAACAATTATCCTTGACCGAGGCCCGTGCCAAGCTGAGCACGCTGGTGGAGGAAGTCGACAAGGGGAAAGGCCCCGTCGCCATTGCCCAGAGATCAAAAGTTAAAGCCGTGCTAGTTGGCGCGGAATGGCACAGCCGCGTGGAAGAAGAATTGGCTCACTACCGGAGCACTGTGAAACAATCTCCGTTTAAATTGAGGGGCAGTATGGCGCTGATCGGCGATATCGATCGGGCTCTTATGGAAATCAGGAAAGAGCGGGAGGAATCCTTCGAGCGGCTTATTTCCCGCCTCAAATGATCTACGTTACAGATACTCACCCATTGGTTTTCTGGGCGTCCAAGCGGAGCGCGCGTCTGGGCAAGCGAGCCCGGCGGATTTTTGGGGAAGCCGAGCAGGGAAAACATTCCATCGTCGTGCCGGTTACCGTGTTGGAGGAAACGGCCCGTCTGGTGGAGCGAAAGGTGGTTCGCCTACCTGGTGCTTTTCGCCAATGGGCGGAGGAGTTGGATCGTTCGGCGAATTTTCAAGTCCAATCCTATACGATCGAAATTTTGCTCGAGTCCCTCGGGCTCGCTGTTATTCGCGATCCGGCCGACAGAGTGATCGTCGCGACTGCTCGACATCTCCGTTTTCCGCTTATCACGGTGGACGATGTCATTCAGGAGGGAAAGTGGGTCGATACGGTTTGGGACTGAGGCGCACTTGAACTACGACACTTTAATGCAAAAATAATAGACGCGCGCGCGACCTTCTTAACAATCATAACATCAGCTTGTCCAAATCATTTGTCTGTTCCTTCAATATCCCGACTCGCCGTTCGCGAATCAAGCGAAGAATCGTTTGGCCGAGTTGGAGAGAGCGCGTTAGAGGCCGGTGATTGACAACTCCCCGGTCCGGGGCTAGTCAGAAAACACGTTGATTGAATTTTCGATAGGTCAGGAGAAATAGCATGGCTTATACGCTCGATGAGTTCGCCGCCGACTGCCGTCGCATCCTCAAGGCCGACCCCGGTCCGGTGGGGCGCGAAACGGTGAGAAAGAGATTGCAGGACTTGCTGATGAACGACGATTTCGTCGGCGCCCATTGCGGGCCGAGCGCCAGCGTTGGCGCCAATTTGCTCTACGAGGACCCGGAGCTCGGCTTCCAGATCCTGGCGCATATCATGGACCGGGACTATGCCGGCGGACCGCACGA
>JAICHC010000058.1 GCA_025922795.1 Candidatus Binatia bacterium
CAGCAGCGCGCCAAGCCTTGGCCCAATACGGCGAAATGGCGGTAAAGGCGTTGAGAAACAATCTATTCGACGACCGGACTGCCCGCGACATTCGCCTCAACATCCCTCGGACGCTCAGCAAAATCCATTCACAGTCGGCGATGAACGCCATCTTGGGTCTCCTGCTCGAGGAGGACCGCTCTCTTCGCTTCCAGGCTATTCTTGCTCTGGAAGAGATGGCCCGCCGCTTCCCAAATCTCCGGGCCGACCAAGAGATAATCGAAAGCGCTATTATCTCCGACGTGAAGCTTTATGCTGAAAGGTTCGCTGTTTACTTTGTTCTTTTTGCTGATGCCGAGCAGTTATCGGTTGGGCGCTCATCGCTCTTGCGGCAAGCGCTTCTGGAAAGCATGCAACGCGTGAGAGAGAGGACAATTTGGTTGCTGTCTCTTATTTATCCATCCAAAGATATTCGGGGGATTTGGGGCGCTCTCAATTCCGGCGATCCGACAAAGCAAGCTAATGCCATCGAACTGCTTGACAACTTGCTCACGGGAGATGTCAAGCGATACAGTTTCCCACTTTATGGTGATGCCCTTGAGGCCGCACGCTTCAGCGTCGCTCTCGGCTTGCTTGGGCGCAGTAATCTCAACGCCAATACCGCTATGCGCATGCTTCTCGAACAAACGGACATCTGGCTGATAGCGGCAACGGTCTGGGAGATCGGTATCAGAAAACTTACAGAATTTCGCGAGGAAATCGTCAAGCATTTGAAGTCTGAAAACGTCTTGCTGCGGGAGACTGCGGAACTGGTGATTCAACGCATCTAGATGGGATCATGGAACTAACAAGACTTACCACGATAGAAAAGGTCATTTTCCTGAAATCCGTAGATATCTTTAGTCACGCTACTATAGAAGAACTTGGTAAGATTGCGGCTCTGACCGAGGAGGTCTATTTCGACCCTGGGGAAGCGATCTACCGGCAGGGAGAGCCTACGGATGCGATCTACCTGGTCTTAAAGGGTCGCGTAGCGGTCGAAGATAATGGGCGATTAGTGCGTGAGGTGGGTGAAGCGCAGGCCTTTGGGACCGTCGCGGCTCTTGACCGTAATCCGGCTATACACACCGTGAAGGCTACTGATCGAGTCCACGCCCTCAAGCTTAACGCCCAGGACTTTGATGACATCCTTTGCCTTGACTTTGACCTGGTTCGAGCCGTCTTTCATGCTCTCTGCGGACTCATCCGCCACCGGCAATGATGCTCCTGCCGGTTCAATGCGATGAAAGAGGTAGTTTTCTTGATAAAGGTTGCCGGCGTCTGAAAATAATCTGCAGCCATTCGGTTCTTCTCATTTTCGCCACTCCTAACCCGTTTCTTCTCAAGCCTAAGAAGATTAGCCGGTACCGGTTCAATAAATTCTGAAATACACCTTGGCGCGGGTATTGCTCATTCAACTGGAAAAGGGCAATTCTTCCCCCCGGAGGAGATAAGATGAACAAGAATATTTTTCTGATAATCGCAGCTACGGTGATTGCCGGGTTTGTTTCGATAATGGTCGCGAATGCACAGGCTCCAAAACTCGACGCAAGGTTCGAAGATTATAGAGCAGCGATTAAATATAACTTTCAGGTCGATATCAAGGACTTCAAAGAGCAATTGTCGGGCGGGAGCGCCGCCGGCAAGTCCATCACCGATTATGATTTAGGGCAGCTGCTCCAAGGAATAAAGTGGGAGCAGGAACATACTGCCGATAGATTGCTGGCTCTTGAACTGGCGATGGATCATCTTGAGAGCATCCCTGATTACTATACGCGACTTGACAGGATGGATTGGGAATGTCGTTACGAAAAGCTCATGGAAATGTGAACGCGGCATGAGCCGTTTTCTCCCACCGTGCTCACCTGTGCGGTTAAAATTTCATCTGCACGGCAAACTGACCGGTCCTGTTCCCAGTGATCGACGCGCCGATTAGTGAAAGCCAGTGTCACTAGAGACATGGAATTTCGGCGTGCGAACGCCGAGGAGAATGAAGCGATATGAGCCTGATTGTCGCAAAAAGTTTGAGTAAGACATACGCAACCGACAGCGTGGAAGTGAAAGCCTTGCAAGAGGTCAACTTCGAGATTGAGCCGGGCGCCTTCCTCGCCTTCATCGGGCCTTCGGGCAGCGGGAAAACGACGTTGCTCAATCTTGTTGGATGTTTAGACAAACCGACCAGTGGAGAGTTACAGGTGGCGGGGATGGATGTTCTCAAGTTGGGTCGGCGGCAAGCAGCAGAGTTTCGCGGGCAAAATATCGGCTTTATCTTCCAGAGTTTTAACTTGCTTGCCGTCTTGACCGCCTTCGAGAACGTCGAATACCCGCTGGTGATGGTGCAGGAACTGCGTCCTGCCGAGCGGCGCGACCGGGTCCTCAAAGCCTTACAAGCCGTGGGAATGTTGGAACAAAAGAATCAAATGCCGGAGCAGCTTTCCGGTGGTCAGAAGCAGCGCGTCGCGATCGCCCGCGCGCTGGTCACCCGGCCCAAGTTGGTGCTCGCTGATGAGCCAACCGCGAACCTGGACCATGACACCGCATATAGGATTCTCCGATTGATGAAACAGATGAGAGATAGTTTCGGCATCACTTTCATATTTTCAACTCACGATACGCGGATCATCGGCGAGGCGGAAACCATTTACTCATTGGAAGACGGTCGCCTTCTACAGCGGGAAGAGAAGGGCAAAGCCAATGTTCAATCTACTGAAAATCGCAGCGCGAAACTTACGGCGCTATAAGAGGCGCAGCCTCCTCACGGTCTCGCTGATCGCCTTCGGAGTGGTTTTCGTTCTGGTGTTCGTCGCCGTGACTGCCTCGATCAAGGATTTCATGATTGCTCAGATCACCGATTCTTATCTAGGGGCCTTGCAGATCCATCGCCGCGGGTATGTGGCTTCCATTGAGAGCCTGCCGTTGAATCTAAATCTTGCGCCTGACGCGGTGTCGCAGATCGAAAAAGCTCTGGCGGGTAATAAAGACGTCGCATCCTATTCGGAGCGGATAAAGTTCGGCGCCCTGTTCAGCAATTTTACGGAGACCACCAATATACGGATTAACGGAGTATATCCGGAAAAAGAGTGTGCCGCCTTGCCGCAGATGCTTTCGCGGATTTCTGAAGGGGAACAGTGTGTCCGCGGGTTGGACAAGGGAAAAATACTCGTGCCGAAACTGCTGGCGCAAGGGTTTGGCACCAAGGTCGGCGATACCGTCGTCGTGGTTGCGACCAACAAGGATGGATCGGTCAATGGCAAGACCTTTCTCGTGAGCGGAATTCTGGAAAGCGCGACGGGTCCGGGTGGTCGAGATGGTTACATCAATTTCGATGACGCCAGAGAAATTCTGAGGATTTCCGGCAAGGAGGTGAGCGAGATCGTAGTCAGGGTGAAATCCCTACCGCATGTGGAAGGGGTCGCTCAAAGCATACGAGCAGGGCTTGGCTTGGGAGAAAAAAAGCAAAAGGGCGGCGGCATCGAGGTCCACACGTGGTCGCAACTCTCTCCCTTCGCGAACATTGCCAATATGATCGACCTGATGACTTATTTTATCAAGCTGATGCTCATCGCCATCGTGCTGATCAGCATTCTCAACGTCATGATCATGGCGGTCTATGAGCGTGTGAGAGAGATCGGCACGATCGCAGCCATCGGGACGCTGCCGCGCAAGATCCTTTCTCTGTTTCTTGTGGAAGGCTTTTGTCTCGGCGTAACTGGCGCGGTTGCGGGTGTTGTTTTTGGTTTGGGAATTATATTGGCGTTGTATGTCTCGAAAATTACGTTTAACTTTGGGCAGGCTACGGGTCTCATTCTCGCCCCCACCATCGCTCCAATGGAAGTCGTCACAGCCTCGCTGCTGGTGATCATCGTCTCGGTTCTCGCGAGCTTACAGCCGGCCTACAAGGCCTCCAGAATGGAGCCCATCGACGCCTTGAGGCATGTATGAAAGACCGTTTCACCAAACTGTTGTTCGCTCTTAGTTTCACGCTGCTCTTTGCAGTCCCTGCGTTCTCTTTGGATGGGACGGCGATTCTTAAGAAAGTGGATGCTAACCTCCAACCTGAGTCATTCGAGTCTTACCGCAAGCTCATCAACATCGAGCCCAGCGGCGCCAAACGCGAATTTCTCCTCTACACGCTAAAGAAAGGCAATGACAAAATTGCTTCGTTATTTCTTTCTCCGGCAAGCGAAAAGGGCCGAGCCACCCTCCGGCTGGGAGATAACATGTGGCTCTATATTCCGAACGTCGGTAAGCCGGTCCGGATCACTAGTCTTCAGTCCGTCGTGGGCGGTGTGTTCAATAACGCGGACATTATGCGGCTTGACTACAACGTGGAATACAACGTTCAAAAAATTGACGATGAAAAGAGCGAACACATTCTCGAGTTGAAGGCGAAGACCGCCGCGGTCGCCTACGACAGACTGAAGATGTGGGTCGATAAAAAAGCGGTGGTTCCTACCAAGATCGAGTGCTATGCCGCCACCGGACTTTTGATCAAGACCCTCTACTTCAAGGAAAGAAAACCGTTTGATGAAGGGATCGTGCGGCCATCGATCATCGAAACGGATAGCCCTCTTTATAAGGGCTATCAGTCCATACTGGCCTATGCGAACGTCAAAAAGCGGATCGTCCCCGATGAAGTATTTACGCTGGAATTTCTCGCTAAGATCGAAACCATCCGGTAAGACTCGGCGATTCGTAAGGCTTCTGGTCTTTGTAGCGGGTTTATTCCCAGCGTCTGATCTTTTTCCCCAGGAACAATCGCAGGACAAGCCTAAGTTCGAAGTTGATCTTTCAGAGTTCCAGAAGGAGATCGACAAACTAGCCACAAAACCCTATAGCCTGGGCGGTTTCGCGGAGTTTCAACCGACGTTGTTGGGAATCGATCGCGACTCGGCAGTGTCGCGCGCGCGTTTTTTCAATAACCCCCAAGGCAGTCTTTTCGATCAATACAACTTTCGCCTGCGCCTGGAAGGAAGCTACAAAAAAGATTGGTTCTCGATGTTTTTCAAGACCGACACGCTCGCGCGCAACGATTTTGCCGGGTGGGACGAAGATACCGAGCTGTTCGAAGCTTACGCGTCGGCCAAGCCCAATGCCAATTTTATTTTCGAAATGGGCAAGAAGGTGATGAAGTGGGGCAAAGGCTACGCCTGGAATCCGGTGAGCTTCATCGCTCCGCCGAAGAATCCCGAGGACCCCGAAGAAGCTTTGGAAGGAACCACGGTTGCGACGGCGGACTACGTTCAAAGTTTCGACGGGCCGTTGAAAACATTGACGCTGACGACGGCGCTCATCCCGGTTTACGAATATGTCAACGCGAAGTTCGGAGAACCGCGCCGGGTGAATTTCGCTTCGAAGCTTTATTTGTTGCTTTACGACACCGACATCGACTTGATGGTGTTGACCGGATCGAGCCGCACGACGCGTTACGGTTTCGACTTCTCCAAGAATCTCACGACCAATTTGGAAATTCACGGCGAATTCGCGGTGGTCAATAATCTCGATAAGATGGCGATTAACGCGAGCGGCCAAGGATTCAGGACGCAGTCCGACGCGCTTAGCCAACTGATCGGTTTACGTTACTTGAGCGAAAGGGAGACCACTTACATCCTCGAGTATTATCACAACGGCGCCGGCTACAGCCGATCGCAGATCAAGGACTTTATCTCTTTCGTCGATCGTAGCTATCAAACGTTCCAAACTACCGGAGACGACAGCGGTCTGGTGCGCGCATCGGCGCTGCTCGATGGCCCGTACGGGCAGCCCAATGTTGGGCGCCACTATCTTTATTTTCGCGCCAGTCAGAAAGAGGCCTTCGATATCCTCTATTTCACGCCGGCCGTGACTTCGATCATGAATCTCACCGATGGCAGTCTGACGGTCATTCCCGAGCTTGCCTATAGCCCGATGACTAATCTGGAGCTGCGGTTTCGAACTCCTGTCTTGCTCGGCAAAAACGGTACGGAATACGGCGAGAAGCAAAACGACTATAGAATTGAGCTCCGGCTGCGATATCACTTCGGTTTTTAGGACTTCAAGGACGACGTGGCGAAACAGCCGATTCACCCGCTGAAGCTCGACGTTCGGGACTCGACTTCGAATTAGTCAAGGCGGTTTTCCGGGCGATCGCCCGACGCTTGAGGCGAGAACCGAAGCATTAGCGCGAACCTCCGGATGATCAGATACGTCCTCTCAACGGCCAATGTCGCCTCTGTCGCGTAGGCGATCGACAAAACTCTTGTAGACCAGGCTTGGGTTTTGTTTTCGGGTAAGGCTCATCAGCGAAAGCCTCGTCCCGGAGATGATCTGATTGCACCGTTTGCAGGACCGGGGAATTCCCGACGATAACGATCCGCACTACTGCCGAAAATTCTGCGCGCGGACAACGCCGGCCTTTTCGAGTGCGCCGATTTCGTTCTTGCTATAGCCAAGGCTTTGCAGCACTTCGACGCTGTGTTCGCCCAGCACGGGCGCAAAGCGGCGAAAGGTCGCCGGTGTGTCGGACAAGCGGAATGGCGATGCCAGTTGGCGTACCTTACCTTCCAGCGGGTGATCCAGCTCCAGCACCATACCGCGCTCCCTTGCGTACGGGCCTTCGAGCACTTCGTCGAACTCGAGCATCGGCACCACTGAAATTTCTTTGGGTATGATCGCAAGCCATTCGTCGCGAGTTTTGCTCAGCATGTGCGTTTTCACTTTGCGGATCATTTCTTCGTTGCCTGCCGGAACCGTGTCGCGCATTTCCGGCAACCCGACGGCGTCGCAGAACGGCGCCCAGAAATGCGCCTGCGCGAATGCCGCGCTGCTCAAGTACTTGCCGTCTTTGCAGCGCAGGTTGCCGATGCTCGGGAAGCCGCGCTTGCGCACTTTCTTATGGCGGAAGTAGTCCGGCACGTTGGCGTTCACGAACGTCGTGCCGCCTTCCACAAGAGCAATGTCGACCTGCTGTCCGCGCCCGGTTTGCTCACGAGCAAAAAGCGCCGATTGAATCGCGATCACGGCCAACGCCGCCGAATAGCTGTCCACCGGCTGGCAGAGCATATCCGCCGGCTCACCGTCCTGCCCGGTCATGAGCGCGCTCACCCCGGACATGCCTTGGGCATTGCGCTCGTTGCCGGGCCATTCCGTAAAACTATTGCCGAAGCCGTAGCCGCTAATGGTCGCGTAGATCAAGCGCGGGTTGATCTTGCTCAACGTCTCGTAGTCCGCGCCCAGCCGCTTGTAAACGCCGAGGCGAAGCGAACCGAAAAAAATATCCGCGTCTTTGACCAGCCGATGAAAGATCGCCTGGCCTTCCGGCTTCTGCAGATTGATGGCAATGCTGCGCTTGTTCCGGTGGGTGTGATCCCAAGCATTCGCCCGCGCCTCTTGTTCGCGCGCCTCCTGATTCGCAGTGAAATTTTCTCTCGACCGGCGCGCCGCCTGCTGATCGCGGTAGGCACTTCGATCAGCGACGTCTTCAACCTTCAGCACATCCATCCCAAGGTCGGCCAGCATCCACGTCGCCATCGGCCCCGGCACCAACCGGGTCAGATCGAGCATGCGAAAACGTTCTAAAGGCAGCGTCATTTCATTCTCTCCTTTTGTTTCATCATGGGTACCACAACACACCGTCCCGATGCACGAGAACTGCCCGCGCACAGATCGGTTAGATAGTGCGCGCAACGCTGCGGTGTATCTCTGCGAACGATGAACCGCGGTTCAGGCACAGCAACAGGATCGGCAATCGTCGTGTCGTTTCCAATCACCGAGGTCAACTCGCATAAGGGTTTTATGTGGCGTTTCGGGTGGGACCTGATCGACCCTTACAATCGACAAGTGAGAGATCGAGCGTCTTTTTCCCGTATGAGGATAGGACATCCTTTAAAGGGGGGATGTCGAAATGCGCTCATTCGGTTCGACAAAAAGATGAGAGCTGAAAGGAGAAGATCATGGGTGTGACTTTCCCGAACGAAACGCTGGACTATAGGCGCGCGCGTACTGCGCTACTGGAGCGCGAGGTGGCGCTGCGACGGCAAGTGGAGGCCGTCGCAGCTGAATTGAGGGCGCTGCCGCCGGGCGGCGAAGTGCCGGAAGACTATTCGTTCGATTGCATGGGCGCGGACGGCGCGCTTTCGACCGTGCGTTTGTCTGAGCTGTTCCGCGGGGGGGACACGCTGATGCTCTACCACTATATGTTCCCCCGCCATGCCTAGGACAATCGGCCCGGGCCGACGGCCGGGGCCATGGCGCAGGCCGAGCAAATGCGGAAGGCGAGTTAGTAGTCAACTCTGACACGGGTGAGGTCCTTTCGGGTGTAATCTCGTCAAATCGATAAGTTGCGCGGGCCCGACGTAAGAGTTATTTTTCGTAGTCACTGCTCGAACATTCAGGATGACCCTTATGCACGTCATCACTCGAAAACGTCTCAATGAATTCACCGACAAATTTCCGGATACCAAGTCGGCCCTGTCCCGTTGGTACGCAAACATGAAAAGAGGCAGATTCTCGAACTTCGCCGAGCTTCGCGCCGTCTTCCCAACCGCCGACCGAGTTGGTAAACTCACGGTATTCAATATTGGAGGAAACAAGGTTCGATTGATCGCCGCGATTCACTACAATCGAAGAAAGATTTATGTCCGTGCCGTGCTGAGCCATGCCGAATACGATGAGGGCCGTTGGAAGGAGTGATCCATGCAGAATCTTGATGTGAGCAAAACTGTAGACGCGTGGTCTTCACTGGCCGACACGGTATTCGTGCCCCACACTGAAGCTGAATACGACAGATTGGTTTCCTTGCTCGATCGGCTGGTCGATGAAGTTGGCGAAGACGAATCGCACCCGCTCGCTTCGCTTATGGAAATTGTCGGCGTACTCATCGAAAAGTATGAAGACGAGCACGTTCCGGAGTTATCAGAATAGTTGGTTCGCCCATCACCATCGCCGTTTCAACCGGGTCGAAAAGGCTTCGGCATCCAAAGCTGAAGCGCCCGAAAAACTAGCCTGTCCCCATAAGCCCTTCGCCAACGTGACCGTCAAGTGGTTTGACCGCTCGGCAACGAAGCGATTATAGAAAAAACGACAAGCGAGAGGACCCGCGACGATGAAAAATTCGCGCCGCTGAAATACACGCCGGCCTGAAACACCCCGTGATCGACGGCGACGGCCACTGGCGGGAACCGGTGCCGGTCTTTCTCGAGTACCTGCGTGAAGTGGGCGGCGCTCAATCGGTCGCCCGGATGAGAGCGCTCTGGCAGCGAACTCACGCGTGGTACCGTCGCCCTCGACAGCCCGCTCGATTACGATCCATTCTGGCAGCGCGGCGTTGATCTTGGCGTCGCCGTGACCCAACACTCGGGCGCCGCCCGTTGGCCGGATCGCAGCTCCATCAGCAATTTCACCTACAACCATATCGGCCACTTCGCCGCATCGAATCACGCCTTCGCGAAGGGCGTTTTCCTGGGCGGTCTGGTGCGGCGCTACCCGAGCCTTAATTTCGGCTTCATGGAAGGCGGCGTCAGCTGGGCCTGTCAGTTGTGCGCCGACCTGATCGAACACTGGGAAAAGCGCCGCCCTGCCGGCCTGCAAAACCCCACCGCCACCAGCATCGCCGAGATGCATCGCTTGATCGCCCAATACGGGACGCGAGAGTTGAAAGCCAATGCCGACGCGATCATGAACAGCCTGGACTTTTTGCGGCCGGAATGCAGCGTCGAAGAGCTCGCGCGGCCGGAGTTTGTCGTCGACGATTTCGCGGCGGCGGAAATCCAGTCGAAAGACGATATCAGGGCGGCA
>JAICHC010000059.1 GCA_025922795.1 Candidatus Binatia bacterium
CTCGGAGCTTGCCAGGGTGCTGTTCAGCTGACGGCGCTTTGCAGTTTCTTCCGGGATCATTAAGAGCATCATTTTACGCAGACAGGCGGAGTTCGCTGATTCGGAGGATTTTTCGATAAGATTAATCTCGGCGTACTCCGCGTCTCAGCGGTGAGTTCTTTTCCAGAGCGGTGCGAGGAGGCAACACGATGATGATCTCGCTGGAGCAAGCCAATCGGATTATCGAGGCGATTTTTGCGCGCGGCCGGGAGCTAAAGTGCCGTCCGATGAGTGTCGCCATTGTCGAGCCCGGAGCCAAGGTCAAGGCGTTTCAAAAGGAAGATGACTCGGCGATGATGCGCTTCGAGATGGCCTACGGCAAAGCGTACGCCGCGCTTGCGCTCGGTCGTTCGTCGTCGCTGGTGCGCATGCGCACCGAAGAGCGGCCGCTGTTCATGCAGTATCTAATCCGTGCCTCAGGCGACCAGATTTTTCCCGAAGGCGGCGGCATGCTCATTCGCGATCAAAACGGCGAATTACTCGGCGCCGTTGGGGTCACCGGCGACACCCAGGAGCGCGATGAGGAGCTTGCCGCACACGGCATTCGAGCCGCCGGCCTCAAGACCGACGAAGACTGCGCCGGCCTTGGGACCAAAGTGCGGTTGCAAAATTAGAAAGGCTTCCAACACAAAGAGCCAGAGTGGCAAAGCCGCAACCAAAGCTCGGATTGTTTCCCGCAAAGGAGAAAATAAGACTTAGCGTCTTGGCGACTTAGCGCGAGTAAGTCCCTTTTGGATGGTTGGGGGCGGTGTTGGAGTAATGGAGTGATGCTTAGCCCAACACTCCAGCACTCCAATCCTCCACCACTCCATTCTTTTTACGCTATCCATTCCGATACCGGCGCTTTGGCTTCGTGGAGCGGTTGGCAGACGATATCGACCAGAGTCGGGCCGCCGTGGGCGAGAGCTTCCTTGAGTATTTTCGCCACGTCGCCGGGCTCGGTCACGCGCCAGCTCTTGACGCCGAAAGCCGCGGCCACCGCGGCGTGGTCGGTGACGGTGAAATCGACGTTGAAATAACGTTGGCCGTAGCCCGACTTCTGCCCCGCTTTGATCCAACCATAGTTCGCGTTTGAAATGACGATAAACGTAATCGGCAAACGGTAACGTACCGCGGTCTCGAGCTCGCCGCAGGTAAAACCGAAACTGCCATCACCCATCACCGCGACACACTTCACATGCGGTTTGGCGAAATGAGCGCCGATCGCCGCCGCCATGGAATAGCCGAGCGCGCCATGCGCGCGGTTGGAAAAAAACCGCCGGCCGGGCGCGCGCACTTCATAATATGCCGACAAATAGGGGCAGGGGGTGCCGGCGTCAGCGACGAGGGTGGCGTCAGCATCAAGGATGGCGGCGAGCGCCGCGACGACGCGTTCGGGCTTGATGGGCGTTTCCGCGGAGTCGGCGAGGGACTGGAACTTGGCGAATTTTTGCTCCTTGGCTTTTTGCACGGCCGATGCCTCCAGCGGACGCTCGATGCTTTGAAGCGCTTCATTCAACATCTTCAAGGCGAGCTTGGCGTCAGCGGTAAGGGCCACGTCGGCGCGATAGTTGGCGCCGGGCACCGCGGCGTCGACATCCATATGAATGACTTTAGTCGTTCCCGGCGCGGGGTGGCGCCAGCGTTCGGTGGTCACCGAGCCCGCGCGGCAGCCGGCGAACACGATCAGATCGGCCTGATCGACGATCGCGCGAGTCTCCGGCGTGCCGCCGTTCGAGCCGACCACGCCGACCGCCAACGGATGCTGTTCGATGATCGATCCCTTGCCGCTAATGGTAGTTGCCACCGGAGCCGAAAGCCGCTCGGCGAGGCTCACAAGTTCCGCTTCCGCGCCGGAGATCACAACCCCACCGCCACAGATGAAAACTGGTTTCGCGGCGTCGCGCAGCAGGCGGGCGGCGCGTTCGACGGATTCGCCGTTTGGCGCCACGCGCTCTGACGGGCAGCGGCCGAACTGGGGATCGCCCCATACTTCGGCGCGACTCACGGTGCCGTTTTGCACGTCGAAGGGCAAGGCGATATGAGCCGCGCCGGGCCGGCCGGAAGTGATCTGTTTAAACGCGTTGCGAAAAGTGCGCGGTAGATCTTCGGAGCGATTGAGCACGGCATTCCATTTTGTCACCGGGCGCATGAGCGCGCTCTGATCCAATTCCGTCAAAGTGTAGCGGCCGCGCGCGCCGACTGAAATATCGCTGTTGATGCAAAGCAGCGGCACCGAGGATTCATTGGCCTCGGCGAGACCGGGCACGATGTATGTGACACCGCCGCCGCTCGGACCTTCGCAGACGCCGACCTGGCCCGACGTGCGCGCATAGCCGTCGGCCATGTAGGCGGCGGAGCGTTCGTCGCGTGCGAGAATGTGGCGCATGCCATGAGGCAGGCGCGCCAGGGCATCGTAGAACGGCAGGCTGGTGTCGCCACATAGCCCAAAGAGGATTTCGACGCCGTGCGCCTTGAGCATCTCCACCGCCGCTTCAGCTCCGGGGAGCGTCGCGGGCAGCGTTTGATCAGGATGATTCATGATGAGTTTGCTCCCTTTCCAGGTTGCGCCAATGTCCCGGCGCGCTAACGAAGATTTTGCTTGCGTCCAGCATGGGTTCCGCGCTCTGAGTGAACACGCGTTGAAGCGCCGGACTTCATCCTTATCTCCGATCGTATTATGATGAAAGCCAACAATACAAATGTCTCCAGCGATAAAATGACCCAGCGAGTGGATTCAACAGAGCAAGCCGTCCAAGCCTTGGCTCGTTCGCTCTATCAAAAGGCGGCGCAGCATAAACCGTCGCTGTTCGAAGCCAAAGATTTGCTCGGACGGATGATCGATTGGTCGCTCGAAGACGAGTCGCTGCGGGTGGCATTGTTTCGTTTTGTCGACGTCCTGCCGAGCCTGGAGTCGTCCAGAGAGATCGGCAGGCACCTGGAGGAATATTTCGCACGCGTGGATCACGCGCTGGGCGGCCTGGTTGTGCTCGCGCAGGCGCTTCATGCCGGAACTCTGGTGGCGCCGGTGGTGCGCCGCAATGTCGTCAAGCTGGCGCGCCGCTTCATCGCCGAGGAAAGCGGCGATCATTTGATTTCCGTCGTGAAAAATCTCCGCAATGAACCCGCGGCCTTTACTCTCGACGTGGTCGGCGAAGCGACGGTGAGCGATCTGGAAGCCGCCGTCATGCAGCAGCGGTATCTCGATTTGTTGCGCCGCCTGGCCAAAGCCGCGACGTCATGGCCGTCGGTGCCGCAGCTCGACGATTCACCGCGGGGAAAAATTCCGCGGGTGAATCTATCCGTCAAGCTTTCGTCTTTGTGTGCGCGTTTCGATCCATTGGATCCGAACACCGAAGCGACCGTGCGCGAGCGCTTGCGGGAGTTGTTGCGCGAAGCGGCTCGCCTGGAGGCGGCGATTACCGTCGATATGGAACAGTACGCGCTCAAGGATCTCACCCTGGAAATCTTTCGCAGCGTGCTGGCGGAAGAAGAATTTCGCAAACGTCCGCACGCGGCGATCGCGCTGCAGGCTTATCTGCGTGACGCCGAAACTGACGTTCGCGAGCTGATCCGCTGGGCGCGCCGGCTCAAGCGCCGCACTGGCGTACGGCTGGTCAAGGGCGCTTACTGGGACAGCGAGATTGCCTGGGCGAAACAGAAAGGTTGGCCGGTTCCGGTTTATTTGGAAAAGGCCCAAACCGACGCGAGCTACGAGGGGTTGAGTCGCCTGTTGTTGGAAAATCACGATGTCATCGACGCGGCTTTCGGCAGTCACAACCTGCGCAGCTTGGCGCACGCCATAGTGACGGCGAAAATGCTCGGCCTACCGAGCAACGGTTACGAAATTCAGATGTTGTACGGCATGGCCGAGCCAGTGCGCCAGGCGATGATTCAATACGGCCAGAGAGTTCGGGTGTATCTGCCGGTGGGCGATTTGTTGCCGGGCATGTCCTATCTCATCCGTCGGCTGATGGAGAACACTTCCAATACTTCTTTCCTGCGCCAGACCTACGCCGACCGCAAGGACATCGCCAGTTTGATCAAACCCCCCGCGCCGCCGCGCCGATCCGATGCCAAAGTCGCGGTGTCAACCAATGAGCGGGCGGGTGTTGAGAACTTTCACAACGAGCCGGTAATTGATTTTTCGCTGCGGCAAAACCGCGAGCGATTCAAACGCACACTCGAAGAAGTCCGCGGCAAATTCGATCAGAGCCGCCGGCGGGGGGGCGAATGGTTGGAATCCGTGAATCCGGCAAATCCCAATGAAATTGTCGGGCGCGTGCGCAGCGCCGGCGCCGATCAGGCGGACGCGGCGATTGAGAAAGCCGCCAGTTTTTTTCCCGAGTGGCGCGCGACGCCGGCGGGCGAGCGCGCCAAGACTCTCTTCAAGGCCGCCGGCATCATGGGCGAGAAGCGCTGGGAGCTGGCCGCGCTGGAAGTCTTTGAAGCCGGCAAGGGTTGGCGCGAAGCGGACGCCGACGTCATCGAAGGGATCGATTACTTGCGATATTACGCGGGCGAGATGCTCCGTCTGGCCGAGCCGCGCCAGACCCAGTCGCTGCCTAGCGAAACCAATGTTTATCTTTACGAGCCGCGCGGCATCGCCGCGATCATTGCGCCGTGGAATTTTCCATTGGCCATTCTCACCGGCATGACGGCCGCAGCCTTGGTGACTGGAAATTGCGCGCTGATGAAACCGGCCGAGCAGTCGCCGATGATGGCGCAACGCTTGCTCGAAATCCTAGGTGAAGCGGGTTTGCCTGAAGATGCTTGCCGGCTCCTTTACGGCGGCGGCGAGTTGGGCGCGCACCTCGTCCATTCATCGAAAATTCACTTGATCGCTTTCACCGGCTCGCGCGAAGTGGGGTTGGAAATTCTGCACGAGGCCTACACGCATCAGCCCGAACAACAGCATGTGAAACGGGTGATCTGCGAGATGGGCGGCAAGAACGCGGTGATCGTCGATACCGATGCCGACCTCGATGAAGCAGTGGTCCATGTTATCGATTCGGCGTTCGGCTACCAAGGGCAGAAATGCTCCGCCGCTTCGCGGCTGATCCTGGTCGGGGAAGTGCATGACCGTCTGGTGCCGCGGCTGGTGGAAGCGGTGCGCAGCTTGAAGATCGGCCCGCCGGAAGATCCACGCAACAGCGTCGGCCCGCTGATCGAAGAGGCTGCCGTCGAGCGGGTCCTCCAGTACATCCGCTTGGGTAAAAAAGAAGCGCAATGTGTTTTGGAAATGGCCGCGCCGAAAGAAGGTTATTTCGTCGGCCCGGCGATTTTTACCGATGTCGATCCCGATAGCCGTCTCGCGCAAGAGGAGATCTTCGGACCGGTTCTCTCGATTATTAGGGCGCGTGATTTCGACCAGGCACTCGAGATCGCCAATCGTTCTTCATTCGCTCTGACCGGCGGTGTCTTTTCACGCTCGCCGGCGCATATCGACAAAGCACGCAAGGAATTTCGCGTCGGCAATCTTTACATCAACCGCGGGATCACCGGCGCGGTCGTCGAGCGCCAGCCGTTCGGCGGGCTGAAGCTCTCCGGCATCGGCTCCAAGGCCGGCGGTCCGGACTACCTGTTGCAGTTCCTCGAGCCGCGCACGATTTCGGAAAACACGTTGCGCCACGGCTTTATGCCACCCGAGAAGGTACAGAAATAGAAGAATCTTCGCGCAAACAGGTCCTGAGTTGATCGAAGAGCCGCAAAGCCGCCAACAAAAGAAGTCAATCCGAAGCACGAAATCCGAAATCCGAAACAAATTCAAATGGTGCAAAACATAACTCCGAAAACACAAAACCCTTTGAGGTCCGAGTTTTAGAATTTTCGGGGTTTGAGCATACGGATTCGCCGTTGTTGCGGATTTGGAGCTTTTGATTTCGAATGTTCCTGCCATGAGTGAGCCAATAATCGCTTCGTGCAACAACACGCGCTTTGGCGAAGTGGACGGTCCGGGCGAATATCGTGCGCCGTGGTGGCTGCCCGGCGGCCACCTGCAGACGATCTATGCCCGTTGTCTGGCGAGCAATCTCGCCGTGTCCTACCGGCGCGAGCGCTGGACGACTCCAGATCAAGATTTTATCGATCTCGATTGGCTTGATGCAGCGGCGGATCAATCCAAAATCGTCGTGCTATTTCACGGGCTGGAAGGCGGTTCGCGAAGCCATTATGCGATCAGCTTGATGGCGGCATTGGCGCGGCTCGGTTGGCACGGCGTGGTGCCACATTTCCGCGGCTGCAGCGATGAAACCAATTGCTTGCCGCGCTCTTACCACGCGGGCGATTCCGAAGAGATCGATTGGATTCTGCGCCGGCTCAAGGACCAGCATCCCGGGAGCGAGATTCACGTCGTTGCGATTTCGCTCGGCGCGAACATGTTGCTGAAGTGGCTCGGCGAGCAAGCGGAGGGGGCGAACGACATCGTGTCGCGAGCGGTCGCCGTGTCCGCGCCGCTCGACTTACAGGCGGCGGCTCGGCAGCTCGATTTTGGTCTCAAGAGAATTCTTTACACGCGCTATTTTTTACGAACGATGCGGCCGAAAGTGCTCGGCAAAATCGCCGCGCATGGCTTAGCCGTCGAGGCGCGCGCGGTGCGCGCCTGCGCGACATTTCGCGCCATCGACGATCTGTACACCGCACCGTTTCACGGCTTTAAGAATGCGGACGAATACTGGAGCAACACAAGCAGCAAGCTATGGCTCAAAAAGATCCGCGTCCCGACCCTTGTGATCAACGCGCGCAACGATCCGTTTCTGCCCGAAGGCGCGCTGCCGAACACTGACGAAGTTTCGGATTCAGTCACGCTGGATTTTCCGCGCGAAGGCGGCCACGTCGGATTCGTCTCGGGCAAATTTCCCGGCCATCTCGAATGGCTGCCGCGGCGCACGATCGGCTTTTTCGCTAGAACGCTCAAGGCGTAAACATTTCATTGATGGACGAGAAGCTCGCGCCCGGCTTCGGTCCGCCAGCGATGACATAGATGGATTGGCCGACAACGGCCACGCCGAGGCCGTGGCGCGCGGTCGGCATCGGCGCCCAGTGCTGCCATTTGTTGGTCGCCGGATCGTAGGATTCGACATCTCTGCGGGTGGCGCGGTTGTACTCGCCGCCAAAGATGAAGACTTTGGCGTCGAGCACGGTGCCGGCGATGCCGCTGCGCACGGTCGGGAGAGCGGCGCGCGACCGCCAGCGGTCCGTCTTGAAATCGTATTCCTCGTTATCTGCGATGCTTCGGTCGTGGTTGCCGTCAATCCGTCCGGCGATGGCGTAGAGCTTGCCGTTGACCACACCGACCGCGTGGTGATCGCGCGGCGTCGGCAGAGGCGCGCGCTTGGTCCAACGGTCGAGAGCGGGATCGTACTCCTCATTGGCAGCCGAATTCTTGCCATTGGAACCGACACCGCCGACGGAGTAAATTTTTCCGTCGGCGATACCGAGAGCAAGCGCGCCGCGCGCCGTCGGCATCGGTTGTTTCACGCTCCAGCGATTCACTGCGGGATCATATTCGTAGACCGTGGCCACGGAACCAACGCCGGGAATGTAGCCACCGATCAGGTAGATTTTACCGTTGACGGCGGCGGCACCACTGTGGTGCAGCGGTTGGGGCAAAGAGGCTCGGCGACGCCAACTGTCGTTTGCCGGATCGTATTCCTCAAGCAAGTCACCATTTTTGACATAACCGCCCATCAGGTAGATCTTGCCATTTAGTTCAACGGCCGCCACTTCGCTGCGCGGCACCGGCGTGGACGCGCGAGCTTGCCACTTGCCGGGGAGTTGTGCCGCTGCGTCTGAAACAGAGCCGTCGAGCAGAGCAAGACCGATAATAATCTTGATCAAGCGCTTTAGGCTCATCGTCACCCTCAAGATATTCTCCGCGTCAAAACGCCAAGTGGCGTGTCGGGGCCTCATCCAAGCGAATGCAAGGGAACTCAGAAAGATTTCTCGCGGAGTTTACACTGAGCCTGTCGAAGTGGTCGATTGGACAGCTTGGCGGCCTTCGCTCTATGAAGGATACGGATTTTCGAGAGCGTGTTGTTCCATCAACGCGTGCAGGTCGACCATGGTAAAGGCGCAATACTTGGGATCGTAGCCGAGTTTTTTTGTCGTCTTTCCTTGCTCGACGATGCGCTGGAGGATCATGCGATTCATCGGGCCATGTCCCATGCGCTGTTCGTGTTGCACGAGATCGGCCTCGGCGTGTTCGGTGAAGTAAATCGACTGGCGCTTAGTCAAGCCGTAATGGCTTACCAGCGCCGCGCCCCATTGACTAGACCAGTGGGCGAGAGTTTCCTCGTAAGCGTGCGCGCCCCATAACTCGAAAATCGAGCCGTCTTGAAAAACCCGCCGACAGTAGTCGCTGATCGCCCGGCCGGGCGCGGAGGCGGGCTGCTCAAATAACTCTTCTTTCGAAAGCCCGAGCGCGTTGGCAGTTTCGAGGAGGATTAGAATATGGCCGGGCGGCTTCGGTGCGATCAGCTCTTCGGCGATTTTATCGGAGAAGGCAGGCAACAGATCGTAATTCTCGACAAAAAAAGGCAGATGCACGTAATAGGAGACCGCGTTAAGCGCGACGACTTCGATGGAAAAAAGTCCCCAGTCCTTAAAAAAGCGGCGAAGGCAGGGCAATGGCAGAGTGCCGGCCCGTAACTGGGTCATAAACTCGCCATGATTGATCTTTTGATCCCAGTGGGTGTAGACATCCCGATAAAGGCTATCGACGTATGTTTTGGCCTCAGCACGTTCCATAGCGGCTTTCGAATGGCTCGACTCGCGGACGTTTAAGGTTTTAAGCGAAACTTTTATAGGAAGTGATTTTCCTGTATTGTTAATACCTAAAATATTCAGTGTGTCAAACGGCGGCCTGCGACCGTTGGAGGAATCATGCCAGCTCTCAAGTCCGAAGATGTTCTTGAGCAACTGACAACGACCCGGGAAGCGTTCTGGGAGAAAATGAACGCCGAGAGAAAAAGCTACGGCGCGGAGAAACCGCTCGTGCCCGCCGTGGTCTTGCGCCGGCTGCAATTCGGCGTGGTGATGGAGCGCAAGGCTGCTGAGGTTACCGCGCCCTGGGTAGGCAGAATTCCCGACCTCGACCTGCAACAACCGATGTCCGAATATGTCGTAAACGAGCTCAAGCACGCCTCGATCTTGCGTCAGAGAATCACTGAGCTCGACGGTGACCCGGATGCACTGTGGAACCAACCGTTGCCGGAGCTTAAAGAACTATGGGATTTTCACTCGGCCCTCGGATCGCTTTGCGAATTGATCGCAAGCGTGCAATTCGGCCACGAAGAATTTTTTCCCCGCACTTCAAAATCGTTTATCGAACGAGTCATGCCGATCGATGCTAAAACCGCGGCGATTTACCGTGACACGCTGCTCGCCGACGAAGAAGGGCACGAGTGGATCGCGCCGGAAATCTTACGACGTTACGCCACGGATGGCGCGATCCAGGAAAAATGCCTGGCCGCTTTAAAGCAGGGTTGCGAACTCTTCGGTCGGGCGCTTCAGAGCTTTAACCGGAGCATGCCCGGCTAAGCGCGGAATTGCTGGATACGGTTACGAGTTTCGAGTAGTACGTTGTTTCTTTAAAAGCTCAGTGTTTCGGTTCGATCCTTTTGCCGTAACTTACTTCGCCCTTATCGATGCGGATTGAAAAGCCGCAGTCGGGGTTGGTGCACGCCCAGGCTTTAAACATCACCGACGCACCCTCTTGGCCGTAGTCCGATAACGGGATCAGCAGCCCGTTGTTGCATTTTTGGCATTTCGGCA
>JAICHC010000060.1 GCA_025922795.1 Candidatus Binatia bacterium
ATAAATTCCATCAGCAGCCACCCCGTCTCCATGTGCTCCGTCATCAAACATCGTTAAGGTCACTTCCGCATCGAACATGACCCGGTACCGCATCGTCACTCCCGATACGGCAAAAAAGGATCACCAAGCGGCTCACCGAGAGTCATCGGCCCCACGGGCGTCATTACCGGGCCCGGATCGCCGGCTTTAAAGCGCTGCAAATTTTTTAAAATGTGATCGCGCACCGAGTCGAGATAAGCGAGCACTTTGGGGTAGTCGCGGTACTTTTCTTTTAGATCGGCGAGCGGTATGCGCACCAGGTAATCCGCCGCTCGCGTCTCCGCCGCGTCGAGCTTTTCGGCAATCTCTCGCTCGAGCTTTTTCCCTTCGCGCAAAATCGATTCGACTTTTTTCTCGAGCTCGCCGCGGGTTTCATCCAGCTGCTTCTTTTCTTCCGGAGACAGCGCCAAGTATTCCGGCTCCTGCATGGGTTTACCGTCCTTGGTCGGCAACAAGATGATGCCCGAAGGAGTCATACGCAAGGAAAAATTGTTTTGGCTTGCCTCGCGCATCAGGCCTTCCATCATCTGTTGCTGCTGTTTCTGCAGGTTTTCGATCATCTCCTGGCGCTGTTGAGCATACTGCTCACTCTCGAACATCTTTTTGGCTTCGCGCAACAGATTCTGAACCAGCTGATCCATATCTGAGCGCAGGACTTTGCCCCAACCGCGGCGAATCCTGAGCGCCTGCGGCCGGTCCGCGTCGGCAAAGTTGTACACGTAGCACCAGTCTTCGGGGGCCGGCGAGGCGGTATCTTTAGCGGCTTTTTCGGCGGTGACTTTCTTGAGAAAAGCCTTGATGATGCTGGTCTTGCCGGTACCGGTGAGCCCTGTGACGAAAATATTGAATCCCGGCTTGTTGACGCCGAGACCGAATTCGATGGCGCGAATCGCGCGCTCTTGGCCGATGAAGTCTTCCAGCGGTGTCATCTCTGCCGTGCAGGTAAACGGCAGAAAAGCAGGATCACAGCGCCAAGTGAGTTGATCGTGTGGCACTTCGAATGCGTCGGGCATCGCTTAACCTCGTGTTGTTCGATAGCGCAGAGGATAGGGGCTCCAACGCTACTCGTCAACCGTGCCGTTTAATCCCGCTATTGAACGTCCGTTAGCCGCTCTCTATAATCCGTCAATGATACAAGTCCGTGCTGCTGATTCGTCATGGCGCGTGTTTTGCGCGCTCGTGCTGGTGGCGGCGATTGTTTTGTCGAGCTGCAGCTCAGGGTCTTCGAGTCTCCCCGCTATTCCCGCGATCAGCCCGCCAAGCGAGGATGAAGAAAGCAGAATCAGCCGTGAATTTCGCCGTGAGGCAAAGAAATATCTAAAATTCGTCAATCACCCGGAAGTGGAGCGCTACATCGATCGAATGGGGCGGCGCATTCTAGCAGCCACTGGGCCGCAGCCGTTCGACTATCGGTTCTTTGTCGTGGAGGATGATCAGCTCAATGCGTTCGCAGTTCCGGGCGGTTCGATTTACCTGTTTTCTGGTTTGATCGAGCGCGCCAAGAGCACCGATGAATTGGCCGGCGTGCTCGGTCATGAAATAGTTCACATCAAGGCGCGCCACATGGCGCGCTCATCAGGACCGGACGCGATCTCGGTCTTGAGTCTCTTAGGCATGGTGCTGCTGGCACGCACTGGAAGCGGCGCTCAAGCGGCCGGCATGGTCGGTCAAGCGGTAGCCGCCACTCGACAGGCGGCTTACAGTCGCCAGCTGGAAATGGAGGCGGACACGCTCGGCGCTCGTTACATGACCGCAGCCGGCTACGACCCGAAAGGCTCGATCGCGTTTCTTAAAACTCTCGATCAAGAGCGGGCGCTCAACCCGGTGGATGTTCCCGCCTACATCATGAGTCATCCAATCACCCAAGAGCGCGTCGCCAACGCTGAGCTGGTGGTGAAATCGTTAGGTGCGAAGCCACCTCGAGGGGAAGCTCCCGAATCTCTCAAAAAGATTCAGATGATCATCCGCATGGAGCGGCCCGGAGGCGAAATCGTTATAAAAGAATATGAAAAGCTGGTGCAGCAGGATCCGCAAAACGTCGAGATCCGGTACTTGCTCGGATTCGCTCAACAGCGTCAAGGCCAGCTCGCCCAAGCACAAAGTAATTATGAAAAAGTGCTGCAGTTAAGGCCGGATCATGCCGCCGTGCTCCGAGACCTGGGCCGACTCTACGGCGAAATCGGCGACTTCACCGCGGCGCGCCAAGCTTTTGATCGCGCACTTGGGTTGGAACCGAACGAGCCGTTGACTTATCTTTACTTGGGCGAGATCTTGGAAAAATCTGGAGATCTTCGGAGCGCGGCGGGCGCCTTTATCAACGCCCACAACCTTGCACCCTTGTGGGACAAACCGCCCCACCGGCTGGGCATGGTTTACGGCAAACTCGACCGGCCGGGAGACGGCTACTACTATCTTGGCCGGTCATTTGCTCTTCAAGATGAAGATGACAGAGCGATCGCCGATTACGAGCGAGCGCTCAAAATCCTCGGCGAAAAGTCACCGCGCGGCCAGTTGATCAGAGATGAGCTGACCCTTCTTAGGAGCCGGAAAAGATAGATTAAGGGTGCCCGCCCATCGAGGCCAGCGACAGCATCTTGGGGCGTTCGGGCTTGATATAACGATTCTCGCGTTTGAGCAGCACTTCACGCAGATATTCCGGGTCGAATCCCAGCAAATCACAGATATTTGTGAAGGAAAAAAGCCAATCGGTGCTGGGGTCTTCGACCCATTCAATTGCGCTCAGGTACTCACTCCGGCCAGCGCTGCTGCGCGCAGCCCGATACTTCTCGAGGCAGTCGACCGCATCTTTCAGAACCGCGATCATCAGCCGTTTTTCGCCTTCGAGTTTACGCGATAAACCGGTCGAGCCATAAAACTGCGAGGGTAGAAAGATATCGGGCTCAAGAATCCTTGCCAGAAAATCATCGTACATTTGTAGGCATGCTCCTCAGTGAGTTGAATCCGATCGTATACCACAGGGTCTAGTTCGCTGCAACAAAAAATCTTCTCTCCATAAATGCTTTGAAATATAGGGATTTAAGCTAGTAGTGCGTGGAAAATCTGCAGACAATCGGCGGCGTCCCAGGGTCTTAAGCTCGCGTTGTCTGCTGAAGGGGAGCAGCGGAACGTTTAGGCTGACGATCCAGCCTTCGAAGGCTTAAATATCATCCATGAGCCCTGCAAGCGTGGTCTTGGCGACGTTGTGGTCCCAAACCTTTTGCACAACGGAATCCTTACGCCGCTGTTTCATCACGCGTTCTGTTTCGTCGTCGTTGTACACCATGACCGCCCCCAGCAAAGAGGCCTTATAAAAGCGCGAAGCGGCTTCCTCTAGATCGATGCAGCCGGCAAATACCCACTCGATCGAGTGAGCCACAACCATCGAACCATGCCCGCGCAGCATGACCGCATCCGACGTACCGAGAACTTTTGCAACCGCGTCGCCTTGTTCAATCGTATGGATCAGCGCCGGGTCCATATATTTTGGCAAAGGCCCCGGTCCAAAAAAGGCGCCGGGATTGGAAGATGCCGGGTAAAACGGCTTATCGACCATCGAAAGTGTGGCAACCATATGGTTATGCAAATGCGCGACGCTTTGAATATCGCTGCGCGCCTTATAAGCCCGCGCGTGCATGTTGACCTCGGACGGCGCTTTGTAGTTGCCTTCGATCAACTTACCTTCGAAATCCGTGATGACCATGTCGCTGGCCTTGACCGTCGCGCGACTCACCGGATGGGGCAGAATCACGAGGTGATCCGAACCGGGAATGCGCGCGCTGATATGTCCACTGTAGTCGACCAACCCGGCATTGAACAGCATGCGCGACGACATGGCGAGTTTAATTTTGAGCTCTGATAAGTCCACAAGACAGTACTCCTCCCTAAAGCACAGGTTTTTTTCCTATATCTTTCATCGCATCATAGTTCAAGCATCAGGGTCATCCCCACACCCTGACATAATTACGTTGCTGTTAACCCTGTCGGAATCAGGTTGCTACAACAATTGCCAGCATTTCTCTTGACACCTTGATTGACCCGACAATATGATCCGGGCGTACTGCGGAGGCCGCTAGCGTTGGCTGGCTTTAGACCAAAACTCGAACTCGACCCAGTAAACTGGCCCATGCCTGGGCAGTCTCTGCAGTAACGACAGCCGCAGGTCGAATCGAACGTTCTAACGGCCTGATTTCAAGCAGTTTGGAGAGTGCTATGAAACGTTTCGCGCTTCTGATGTTGTTTGCTTTGGCCTGGGTAACCGAGCTACAAGCTCAGGCTCCCTTTTATCAGGGTAAAACCGTCAAGATCATCGTCGGTAATATCTCCGGGGATGCTTATGATCTGTGGGCAAGAATCTTCGCGCAGCATATGGGCAAGTACATTCCGGGAAATCCCACGTTCATCGTGCAGAACATGCCCGGAGCCGGGGGCGTAATTGCCGCCAACTACGTTTATTCCGTAGCGAAACCCGACGGGCTGACCCTAGGAGCATTCGGCCCCTCGATGTATTTCGACCAGCTTGCCAAGCGCAAAGAAGTTCAGTTTGACTGGTCCAAGTTCACCTGGATCGGCACGCCGGAGCAAACCGAGTTTATCTTGATCATGAGGACGGACAGCCCCTACCAAACCATCGAGGATGTTCGCAAGGCCGCGCAGCCGCCCAAGTGCGGGGCCACGGGTACGAGCACTTCCGGCTATTATATGCCAAAGTTCCTGGACGAAGGGCTGGGAATCAAATTTAACATCGTGAGTGGTTATCCTGGCGGCGGCGAGATCGACCTCGGCATCGAGCGTGGCGAGCTGCACTGCCGGAATCTGACGATCAGCACCTATTTCGCGCGCGAGCCGTTTCTAACCTGGCATAAGAAAGGCTTTGTTCGACCGATCCTGCAAACCCCGAAAAAAAGAGATGCCAGGGTCGCCGACGTCCCTTCCATCTATGAGTTGATGGACCAATACCAGACTCCCGAGGCCACCCGGCGCGTGGCGACGGTTTTGCTGGCCCCGGCGGTGTTCGGCAGGCCGATGGTGGCCACGCCGGGGGTGCCGCCGGACCGAGTGAAGATCTTACGCGATGCGTATCACACGTCGCTCAAAGATCCCGAGCTTCTGGAAGTCTTGAAGAAGAGACGATGGATCGTGGATTCGATCAGCGGGGAGGAACTGGCGAAGCTGGCCAAGGAGGTGATTGCCCAGCCCCCAGAGGTCATCGAGCGGATGAGGAAATTGTTAGGAAATTAGCACATGGCAAATTTCACGCAATCTTATAAGATCCGGTTAAACCACAGAAGTGAAAGCACACCCGAAACCAAGGCCGTGACGGCAGCCGCCGCGGCGAACAGGGCGCTGATTTCCATGTCCTTTTTTTCCAGCAGGAAGCGCGCGTTCAGCGATTCGTAAACCTTTTTTAAATCGTTCGCGGTGCCGGCGTAAAAATACTCGCCGCGGGTCACGCTGGCGATCGCCTTAAGCGTCTCCTCATCAAGGCGCACGCGCATGGACCAACCTTCAAAACCGATGGTCTCGCCGCCTTTCGTGCCGAACCCCACGGTGAAGATACGGACGCCGCGGTCGGCGGCCATCTTGGCCGCTTCGAGGGAGTCAGGCCCGGTGGTCCTCTGCCCGTCGGTTAGCAAAATGATCGCAGCCGAACTGTATGAGCCGGGAGGGACCGGTTTGAACGCCGGTTTTTCTGATTTGTTAGATTGATCGAGCGGAAGGCCGCGCCGGGCATTACGACCGTAGAGCAACGAGCTCACATCGATTCCGGCGTCGGGAAAAAGCGTCGCCAGCGAGACGATAATGCCGCTGCCGATCGCCGTGGCACGTTGCAGCTGGAAGCGGTCGATCGCCGCGACGATGTCGTCGCGATTTTGCGTCGGCATCTGTACGACCGCCGCCGTTCCGGCAAACGAGACCACTCCGATACGGACGTTCGACGGCTGATCGGCGACGAAAGCTTTGGCGGCAGCCTGCGAAGCGGCAAGTCGAGTGGGTTGCACGTCGGTGGCGCGCATGCTGCCGGAGACGTCCATGGCAAGAATGATGGTTCGATGCTGGGTGGGCAACGTCACCACGGCGGCGGGACGAGCAATCGCGAGCATCATCGTGGTCAACGCAACCAGAAACAACAGCGGCGGTATGTGACGGCGAAGCGTTTGGCCAGCGCCGAGCGCCTCTTTTACCATACTCAAGCTGGCGTATCTGAGCGCGCTCTTTTGCTTGCGGCGCAATATATAAAAATACGCGGCAACAAGAGCGGGCACGATCAGCAGAAGCCAGAGCATCGAAGGCCATAGAAACGTCATGGGATTCCCCTTAGATGCTGCGGCAGGCTGCCGCCTGCCGCCAACTGGCTGCGCCGCTTGCGCAAGTCGGCGAAGCGCAGAATCGCATCGACAAGATTATCGTTGGTAGACAACTCCAGCGCGTCAACGCCGGCCCGGCTAAACGCCGCGCGAAGCTCGCGCTCGCGCCGCTCGGCCACGGCCGCAAAGCGCTTTCGGAAAGCGCGATCGTGGGTGTCGACGAATAACTGTTCGCCGGTCTCGGCGTCGCGCATCACGATAAGCCCGAGATCGGGTAATTGCATTTCCAAGGGATCATAGAGCCGCACCGCGATGATCTCATGGCGCTGCGCCAGGTGGGCCAACGGTTCGGCCCAGCCCGGCGCGCTGATGAAATCGGACACCACGAAGACCAGCGAACGTCTCTGCATGACGCGCAAAGCGGCCTGGAGAAGATCGCGCAGATTGGTCGCCGACGAGCGCGAAGGCTCCGGTCGGGAAAGTATTCGGTGCAGAATGTGGAGCGCGTGGCGCCGGCCGCTTCGCGCCGGTATCACGGTATCGACGCTGTCACCGTAGAACAGCGCGCCGACTCGGTTGCCGTGGCGGGTCAACAGCCGCGCCAGGACCGCGACAAATTCGCTGGAGACCGAGCGCTTCTTCACCTGTGAACCGAAATCTACCGATGGGCTAAGATCAAGCAGGAACCATGCGGTAACCTCGCGATCTTCATTATAGACACGGATGTAGGGCGTCTGCAGACGCGCGGTGACATTCCAATCGATGTATCGCACATCGTCGTGGTATTGATACTCGCGCAGATCGGCAAGATCGAGACCGAAACCGCGGAACAAAGTCTGATAATCGCCGTGGAGCAGTCCGTCCAGGCGGCGAATGACAGTCCACTCCAGACGGCGCAGGATGTTTTCTGCGGCGGAGGCCCGGCCAGGCTGTTGGAAAAGGCTCATGGGCTTGGCTCAAATCCGCGTTACATGTTCGTGCTCGCGGCGAATTTCAGGTTCACGTTTTACTAACGCTAGCGGCCGCCCGCCAATCGGTGCTACGAGCTCGCCGCCGCTATCTTTACATGACTATCCAACGGCTTATCAGGAGCCGCAACGTGTTGCAGGATCCGATGAATCAACTGGTCCGGTGTCATGCCTTCGGCCAGTGCCTCATACGTCAGCACGAGCCGGTGGCGAAATACATCGGGCACCAAATCGGTCACGTCCTCAGGCAAAACATAGGCACGACCGCGTAGGAATGCCAGCGCGCGAGCGCCTTCGATGAGATTGATCGAGGCGCGCGGGCTGGCGCCGAAGGATACGTACTTCGCAACCTCACCGACACCGTAGCGTTCCGGATCCCGCGTCACCGACGCGAGCCGCACCGCGTATTGCTTGAGCGCCGGATCCACATAGCCGTTCTGACACTCGCGCTGCAGTGTGTTCAGTTGCTCTGTCGTGGCGATCGGGACGACATCGTTCGGAACGCCGGTTACCCGATCGACAATGACAAATTCTTCTTCCTCGGTCGGATAGCCGACGAGCACCTTCATCATAAAGCGGTCCACCTGAGCCTCGGGCAGCGGGTAGGTTCCTTCAGTCTCGATCGGATTCTGGGTCGCCATCACCAAAAACGGTTCGGGAACGCGGTGGCTCACGCCGGCAATGGTGACCTGGCGCTCCTGCATCACTTCAAGTAAGGCGCTTTGTACTTTCGCCGGCGCCCGATTGATCTCATCGGCAAGCAGAAGGTTGGTAAAAACCGGTCCCAATGAAGTGGCAAAGTCGCCGCTCTTTTGGTTATAGATGCGCGTGCCCACCAGGTCTGCCGGCACTAGATCCGGCGTGAATTGGATCCGCTTAAATGAGCCTCGAATGGTTTTGGCCAGCGTCTTGACGGTGAGTGTCTTGGCGAGCCCCGGGACGCCTTCAACGAGCAGATGCCCCTGCGCCAGAACGGCGACGAGCACGCGCTCAAGGAAATGATCCTGGCCGACGATGATCTTCTTGACTTCGTAAAGAATGCGCTCCATCAGTGCAGCAACTTCGCTGCTTTTGGTTTCTCTATTATCCATATCTGCCTTCAAGGTTGTTTTCGTGATCGGGGTCGTTTAGCCGAGCCTCTTGATCTTTCGACCATTAACAGGAGTTGTGAATTATCCAAACTTATCCGTCGTGCCGAACGTGCCTCAACACCCGCCAATTAGAACGGCGGCAATCCCGCGGCAGCGGCGGCGTTTTCGATGGGAACCGCAAAACCGATGCCGACGAAGAAACGCTGGTCAGTAGGATTTAGAATCGCAGTGACGATGCCAACAACCTCGCCCTGCGCGGTAACCAAAGCTCCGCCGGAACTGCCGGGATTGACCGCGGCGTCGAACTGAATGAGGTTCGTCAGCAGGCGTTTGCCTTCCGGGGAGCGGAATTCGCGTCCCAAGCCGGATACCACCCCGGCGGTCGCCGATGGGCCGATGCCGAACGGAAAACCGACGGCGACCACTCGGTCGCCCAATGCAAGGTCCGCGGTCGATCGCATCGTGGCCGCAATCAGATCATCGGGAATGGTCTGCGCCTGAAGCACGGCTAGGTCGTGCTCCGGCCGCATGCCGACGATTGTCGCGTCCGACTCGAGGCCGTCGGCGAACACGACCTGCACCCGATTCGCGCCCAGCACCACGTGGAGATTTGTCAGAATGATGCCTTTGTCGACAATAACGACCCCGGTGCCGACGCCGGTCTCGGTATTTATGCCGTTTTTGTCCGGATCCATGCGGCGCACGCGTACAATCGATGGTCGAATGACTTCATACGCCTTTGCCGCCGGCGAGGGGAGAGTAGCGGTCTCGAGCGTGTGCACGACCGCGGCTTCGATGTCTTCCTGGGTGATCTGGCGTGTCGAAGGAGTGATCCACGCGTTCGTGAAGACGACAAGCAGAGCGAGCAAGCCAGCGGCGCCGACCCATAATGGACGTTCATAGCGCGCAAATAGGTTTCGCCATCGGGAGCGGGGTCGCTGCTGCGGAGCTTGTGAAGACTTTGTGCCAGATGAATCGGCCGTTGTCGGCTGGCTCGGCGCATCTGCCGCGGTTAACCGGCCCCGCGTCGAGGAACGGCTGGAGCTGTAAAGAGTTACCTTTTTCATGGGCAGTCCATCCGGTTCCCGCGCCGTCGCGACACGTGAACCCAATTTGGAATTTCATCAAAGCTTAGTTATTTCTAACCCAGCGGTAGCTGAGATAAAAGGCCCTTTGCGATTTTAACCCACTATAACGATCTTCAGCCTAGATCCGAGTTGGGCTACGAAAATTAACCCGCGACAAACTTTTGCAACCTTGCGCCCATGCGCTGCTCGCTAATTGG